>JALSKZ010000029.1 GCA_026988575.1 Thermodesulfobacteriales bacterium
AGCGTGCGGGAAATAGTGATTGAAAAGGGGCTCCTTGACGAAGAAACCCTTGATTGGCTCCTTTCTCCTGAAGCCTTAACGGCGCTTGGATATCGAGATTAAGCAATTTTTATTAGAGCAGCCAAAGTACCCTTTCCTCTAATAATATTGAGCCGATTAATCTTGAGCTGAGCGCTTCCTTTTACGTCATCCTGAACCGTAGGCGAAGGATCCCCAGATAGAACCCACAGGCGAAGAGCCTACCCTGAGCCGAAATCCTGAGCAAAGAGGAGGTGCAGCGCAGGATCTATTAGGCGCCCAATGGAGCTAGTCGACCTGTGGATGCCTCAGTCACGTGCGCTCCTTCAGCACAACTGGGTAGGAGTCAATTTAAAACGAAAAAAGGCCCATCTAAGCGGGCCTTTTTGAAAGAAAAAATTTATTTAACCAAATTAGTCTTGCTGGTCTTTTACCTCGGTAGATGAAGAACTTTCTATTTTTTGTTGGTCTTCTGAAGTTTCCACTGCTGTTTCTTCTTGCCCAGAATCAGTGTCTTCCGAGGTTTCGGCCTCGGATTTAGCTTCTGTTTCCGCACCTGATTCTTCAGAACCCGGCTCTGAAGGAGCCTTTTGGGTCTCCTCAATCGTGTCTTCAAGCTCCTCTTTCTTTCCCTCTTCGGCGGACTTTGTCTTTGTCGTAGTGGGAGCCATGGCCAAAGCTTCTTTGTCTGCTTGAATCTTCTTTTTAGAACGTCGATATTCAAGCTTCTCGGCCACTAATTCAACAATCGCCATCATCGCTGCATCTCCCCGACGGGGCCCCAGCTTTACAATCCTTGTATACCCTCCCTGACGATCACCAAACCGTTCCTGCGCTTCCTGAAAAATTTTTCGTACTATAGTCTTATTTTGGAGGACCGCTAAGGCCTGCCTTCTAGCATGTAAATCTCCCCTTTTGGCCAAGGTAATTATTCTGTCTGCTACCCGACGTAACTCTTTGGCCTTGGGCAAGGTAGTAGTGATCTTTTCGTGTGTGAATAGAGAATTCAATAAATTACGTAGCAATGCCTGACGATGCTCCCACTTACCAACCAAGCGACGGCTTCTCCTTCTGTGCCTCATGATCTCACTCCCTACTACTCTTCTTTATTCTGATCTGCCTCTGGCGGTTTCCAATCGGGAATCTCCATACCAAACGAAAGTCCCATTTCCGCCAGGATCTTCTTCAATTCGTTAAGACTTTTGCGCCCAAAATTTTTGGTCTTTAACATTTCGGCCTCGGTCTTTTGAACCAGCTCACCGATATAACGAATATTGGCATTTTTTAAACAATTTGCTGAACGGACAGATAATTCTAACTCGTCTATCTTCTTGTCTAAGAATTTATAATACTCTGGTTTTTTATCCTCTTCTGCCTTATCTGCTGCTGACTTTTCTTCCTCGGGAAAGTTTATAAAGATAGTCAGCTGATCTTTAAGTATTTTAGCTGCATAAGCCAAAGCATCTCGAGGATCTACCGTATTATCTGTCCATATCTCCATTACCAAACGATCGTAATCACTACGACGCCCAACACGGGCTGGAGTAACGTTAAAATTAACCCTCGTAATCGGAGAGTAAATAGCATCTATAGGAATAACCCCTATTTCAGTAATCTGAGATGACTCCGCTGGCTGATACCCCTTACCCCACTGCACATGTAATTCCATCCGAAGATGGCCATCCTTGGTAAGTGTAGCTAAATGCAAGTCTGGGTTAACAACTTCTGCCTTACCCTCCGTATCTATATCGCCTGCTTTTACTTCCCCTGGACCTTCTTTGTCCAAGATAAATATCTGCGGTTCTGTTTCGTTTAGCTTAAAACGAATTTGCTTTATATTTAAGATGATATCTATTACATCCTCTAAAACGCCGGGTATGCTCGAAAATTCGTGTTCAACTCCCTCGATTTTTATCCACGTAACTGCTGCTCCCTGTAAAGAAGACAGCAAAACCCGACGCAAGGCATTGCCCAAGGTTATACCAAAACCTCTTTCTAAAGGCTCAATAACAAATTTCCCATACGCAGGTGGCTTAGAGTCTGGGTGAACTGCTACCTCTTTAGGTTTGATTAATTCTTGCCAATTCCGACTCACTGGCACCTTGGTCTCTGCCATATTTCTCCACCTTTTTCTCTTATGTTGTAAAAGGGGCTCCTGAAACGAGCCCCTTTAAGACCATCTTACCGCGAGTAAAACTCAACGATGAGCTGTTCCTGAATAGGCATGGTGATATCTTCACGGGTAGGTAAGGCCTTCACCGTGCCCTTAAAATTATCTTTATCTAATTCAAGCCATTGAGGCACTCCTCGCCTTATAACCGCCTCTAAATTATCTACAATAGCCTGATTTTGGCGATATTTTTCTTTCAATTCTATGGTATCGCCCACTTTAACCAAATAAGAAGGGATATCCACACAGCGTCCGTTAACCAAAAAGAGGCCATGAGCCACCATCTGACGGGCCTGTGTACGCGAAGAAGCAAACCCTAGACGGTAAACCACATTATCTAAACGACGTTCCAATAAACTCAAAAGGTTATGACCCGTCTGCCCGCGCATACGATCTGCCCGATCAAAATAACGGCTAAACTGCTTTTCAGATACCCCGTAAATCCTCTTCACTTTCTGTTTCTCACGCAAACGAATACCATAGTCTGAACGTTTGACCCTTATTTGGGCCTGACCGTGCTGACCAGGAGGATAACTACGACGCTCAAAGGCACACTTATCCGTAAAACAACGCTCGCCTTTTAAAAATAGTTTCATACCCTCTCGCCGACACAAACGACAACGAGGCCCAGTATATTTTGCCAAGGCTCCTGTCCTCCTTTTTCTCTTCGGGTATTAAATCCTTCTCTTCTTGGGAGGCCGACACCCATCATGCGGGATGGGAGTCACGTCTTTAATGAGAGTTATTTGGAAACCAGCAGTCTGGAGGGCCCTTAACGCCGCCTCTCGCCCAGCACCAGGACCCTTCACATAAACAGCTACCCGACGCATACCATGCTCCATAGCCCTCCGCGCCGCTGCCTGGGCCGCCAACTGAGCAGCATAGGGCGTTCCCTTACGGGAGCCTTTAAACCCCTCCGTTCCTCCACTGGCCCAGGCCACTGTATTTCCTTGCTTATCAGTAATAGTGACTATAGTGTTGTTAAAAGTAGCATGAATATGTGCAATGCCTTCAGGGATGTTCTTCTTTTCTCTCTTTTTTCCTCTTGGCCTACGACGCTTTGCCATCTCTCCTCACTCCTTATTTTTTACGTCTACCACGCAGAGAAGAAGGTCGCGGACCTTTGCGTGTACGGGCATTAGCCCTTGTTCGTTGCCCTCTAACCGGAAGCCCCATACGGTGTCTAAGCCCTCTATAACAGCCCATGTCCATCAAACGTTTAATATTCGACGTAACCTCTCGCCGCAGATCGCCCTCTACCTTGTACTGACGCTCTACAATGTGCCTTATCTTGGTAAGTTCTTCTTCTGTTAGGTCCTTGGTCTTCTTATTCCAATCCACTCCAGCTTCCGTTAAGACCTTTTGCGCCAGCGTCCGACCTATACCATAAATGTAAGTCAAGGCAATCTCTACCCTTTTATTTTCGGGAATGTCCACACCTGCTATACGTGGCAAGGCTAACCCCTCCTTTTAACCCTGTCTTTGTTTATGCCGGGGATTCTCACAAATAATGCGCACTATGCCCTTCCGGCGAATCACCCTACACTTACGACAACGTCTTTTGACTGATGCCTGTACCTTCATAACCCCACTCCTAACGATGTCTTCGCTCTTTCTTGGTGCCGCGGTAAACAATTCGCCCCCGGGTAAGATCATAGGGCGAAAGTTCTACCAACACCTTATCGCCTGGTAGAATGCGAATATAGTGAACCCGCATCTTCCCTGAAATATGGGCCAATACTTTATGGCCATTTTCCAGCTCTACCCTGAACATGGCATTAGGTAGAGCTTCAACAACGGTGCCTTCTACCTGAATTGCTTCTTCCTTGGGCATAGCCACCCCTTTATACCTTGGAAAGGATTTGCGGCCCTTGCGCTGTAATAGCTATAGAATGTTCAAAGTGAGCCGCTAACCCCCCATCTTTTGTTACCGCAGTCCACCCGTCAGGTAATATTTCCAGTTGATAACTACCCGTAACCACCATAGGCTCAATAGCTAAGACCATCCCCGCCTTCAAGCGCGGCCCTTTACCCGGCCTTCCAAAATTGGGCACTTCTGGAGGTTCGTGTAAAGATTGACCAATTCCATGCCCCACAAAATCACGTACCACATTATAGCCGTGTTTCTCCACATGGCGCTGGATAGCTACCGATATATCCTGAAGCCTGTTACCAATGTGAGCCTTTTCAATAGCTAGATTAAGTGCCTCCTCGGTAACCTTCATAAGGTCATAAGCCTGGGCCGAGACCTCCCCTACTGCTACCGTAATAGCCGCATCTCCATAATAACCTTCGTAGAAGGTGCCAAAATCCAGACTCACAATGTCTCCTTCTTTTAGGACCTTTTCCTTAAGCGGCATACCGTGTACTACTTCTGCGTTGACAGAAACACACAAACTAAAGGGGTAGCCCCTGTAGCCCTTAAAGGCCGGACGGGCCCCCCTTTTTTCACAAATCTCCTCCGCAATACGGTTGAGATCCCAGGCCGTAACTCCTGGCTGTATAATCTCTTTGAGCCTTAACAAGACCTCCGCCACTATGGCGTTGGCCTTACGCAATATGTCTATCTCCCAGGGGGCCTTTAAGATAATTCCTCTGGCCCGCCTAGGACTAGGAATTAATACCGTCTTTCTCAAAATTACTAACCACCTAAGAGCTTAACAATACGCTCAAAAATTTCATCTATGGAGCCCATCCCGTCAATGCGGTAAAGAACTCCCTTTTTCTCGTAAAATTGAATAATCGGCTCGGTCTGTTCATGATAGACCTTGAGCCGATTACGTACAGTCTCTTCGTTATCATCTGCACGCTGATAAAGCTCACCGCCACAAACGTCACACTTCCCCTCTTCTTTGGGCGGCTTGAACATTACATGATACATCATGCCACATTTCTTGCAAGTACGTCGACCAGTAAGCCTCTTTACCAACTCCTCATCAGGTACATCGATACAAATGGCATAGTCTATCTTTTTGCCCATTTTTTCTAACAACTGGTCTAAGGCCTCGGCCTGAGGTACCGTGCGCGGGAAACCATCTAGAATAAAGCCTTTCTCACAATCCGGCTGCTTTAAGCGCTCTTCTACCATGCCCAATACAACTTCGTCGGGAACTAGCTGCCCTTTATCCATATATTCCTTGGCCTTAAGTCCCAACTCCGTCCCCTTGGACAGGTGTTCTCTAAACATGTCCCCGGTAGAGATCTGCGGAATACCGTATTTTTCCGCAATTTTTTTGGCCTGCGTTCCCTTCCCTGCACCTGGTGGTCCCAAAAATACGATGTTCATAGCCCCCTCCTTCTGTTCTTTTTAGCGCCGTCCGCGAAAGCGACCTTGCTTCAGTAACCCTTCATAATGTCGGGATAACAAATGCGCCTCAATTTGGGCCATGGTATCCATGGCTACGCCCACTACAATAAGCAAAGCCGTGCCCCCAAAATAAAAAGGCACATTAAACTTGGTCACAAGAATGGTGGGCAACACACAAATAGCCGCTACATAAATGGCCCCTATGAGGGTAATTCGCGTGACGACGCGGTCTAAAAATTCGATCGTGGCCCGACCAGGCCGGATACCAGGGATAAACCCCCCGTATTTTTGCAAATTCTCCGCCACCTCTTCGGGATTAAAGATTATGGCCGTATAAAAATAGCAAAAGAATATGATCAAGGCCACAAAAATAATCTCGTAAATAAGCGTACCTGGACGAAACAAATTGGCCCAATGCTGTACCGCCGCTATAGGAATAAAAGTAGCCACCGTAGCAGGAAACATAAGGACCGAAGAGGCAAAAATAGGAGGTATTACCCCGGCCATATTGATTTTTAAAGGTAAATAGGTGGTCTGCCCACCCATTATCTGACGGCCCACCATTCGCCGCGCATAATGCACAGGAATACGCCTCTGGGCCCGCTCCATAAAAACAGTGAAACCCACCACCGCTACCACTAAAATCAAAACAAATACTAGTATGGCCGGTGAAAGCTCACCTGTTTTGACAAACCGGACTGTATTTACCACCGCGGAAGGAAGTCGCGCCACAATACCGGCAAAGATCAGCATAGAGATACCATTGCCGATACCATGTTCGGTCATCTGCTCTCCAAGCCACATGAGAAATACCGTACCCGTAGTGAGAGTGAGCATGGTTAAGAGACGAAAGCCCCAGCCCGGAAACATCACGATAGGCTCTCCATTTGGGCCACTCATACGCTCTAAGCCCACCGCAATACCAAAGCCCTGAATAAGACAGATCGCCACCGTAAGATAACGGGTGTAATAAGCTATCTTGCGCCGCCCCTCAGGCCCTTCTTTACGCATCTCCTTAATGCTTGGAAAGACCACGGTTAACAACTCCAGAATAATGGAAGCACTAATGTAGGGCATAATACCCAAGGCACAAATAGAAAGCTTGCGTAAGGCTCCACCAGAAAACATATCGATAAAACCGAAAATAGTCCCTCCAGCTCGGGAAAAGAGGGCCATAAGGGCATCCACATTTATACCTGGGGTGGGAATTTGTACGGCGATTCGATAGACGGCTAAAGCCCCTAAAAGAAAAAGGAGCCGCCTACGCAGCTCCGGTATATTAGCTAAATTTTGCACTCCTTCAGGCTTTAACACTACTCTCTCCTTAGAAAGGCAATATCTCTACTGCCCCTCCTGCCTTTTCTATCTTTTCTCGGGCACTCTGCGAAATAGCATGCACCTTTACGGTAAGGGCCTTGTTTATTTCACCTGTTCCCAAGACCTTTACCGGCATAGAGCGCCTTACTAAACCCTTGGCCTGTAGACTCTCTGGATCTACCACGGCCCCAGCTTCAAAACGTTGGGCCAAATCCTGTATATTGACCACGGCGTAAACCACTTTAAAGGGATTTTTAAAACCCCTTTTAGGCAACCTACGTAAAATGGGCATTTGCCCGCCCTCAAACCAGGGAGGCACTCCTCCTCCTGTACGCGAACGCTGCCCCTTGTGCCCTCGACAGGAGGTTTTACCATGACCTGAACCTGGTCCACGTCCCACACGCTTTTCCCGTCTCTTGGCCCCTGGAGTAGGAGCCAGATTAGCCAGGCTGATCTCTTCAGCCATTGATCTCCTCCACTTTGACTAGGTGTTTTACTTTTTCGATCATACCCCGAATACACGGGTTATCTGGACGTATCACCGAATGCCTAATCCGACGAAGCCCTAAACCCGCGATAGTGGCCTTTTGTTTCTTAGACCATCCGTATTTGCTCCGCACCAGGGTAATCTTTAGTTGTTTAGCCATGACTCTCTCCTATCTCTTCCTGAGAAAGCCCTCGTTTCTTTACCACGTAATCTGGACTCTGTAAGAGCTCAAAAGCCCTAAAGGTAGCCTTAACCACATTGTGGGGATTGGTACTACGAATACACTTGGTGACAATATCCTTAATCCCCACAGCGTCCATAATGGCTCGCATAGTACTACCAGCAATAACACCCGTACCGGGACGCCCAGGCTTGAGCAATACCTTGGCTGCCCCATATTCGCCAATAATCATATGGGGGATAGTCCCCTCTTTAACCGGCACCTGAATCATGTTCTTTTTGGCCTTTTCCAGGGCCTTACGAATAGCATCCGGCACTTCTGGGGCCTTACCCAACCCGTAACCAACCCGTCCTTGGCCGTCACCCACCACTACAATAGCCGAAAACCGAAATCGACGGCCACCTTTATGCACTTTGGCTACCCTGTTAATGAATATTATCTTTTCGATAAGTTCGTTTCCTTTTGGTGATGCCACCAAGGCTCTTCCCTCCTCTAAAAGTCCAAACCAGCAGCCCGCGCCCCTTCGGCTAGAGCCCTGACCCTGCCGTGATATTTAAAACCACCTCGATCAAAACTAACCTTTTTTATTCCCGCCTCTATTGCCCGCTTGCCCAGCAACTCGCCAACCGCTTTGGCCACCGCCACTTTACCACCTTCTTTCTTGAGCTCAGCTAATCTTTCCCTTATCTCCGGTGTAAGCGAAGAGGCCGCTACTAAAGTACGACCTCGTGTATCATCGATAATCTGGGCGTAAATATGCTTACAACTCCTAAATACCGAAAGACGCGGACGCTCAGTCGTACCAAAAATCTTCTTCCGAACACGACGCTTCCTTTTTAAACGAGCCAGAATTCTTTTATTTGTCCGTCCCATACTCTACTCACCCACCCTAAGCTTTCTTACCGCCTTTACCGGCCTTCCTGAGGATCTTTTCATCGGCATAACGTACACCCTTGCCTTTATAGGGCTCTGGGGGTCTCAAACGCCTTATATTGGCCGCTGTCTGCCCCACTAGCTCCTTGTCTATGCCTTCCAATATTACACGATACTGGACCTCCCCTGAGCCCCTTTCCACCTTTGCTTTAACCCCTTGAGGGAGTTTGAACTCTATCGGGTGTGAATAACCAAGATGGAAAATAAGGACATCACCCTTTAGCTCTGCTCGATAACCCAGACCCACTATATCTAAGGCACGCGTAAAGCCATTGGTAACACCAACTACCAGATTATTAATCAAGGCTCGCGCTAGACCATGAAATGCCTTCACTTTCTTGGCCAAACGCTTTTGGACCTCTTGAGGCAATACCTTGATCTCGTTGCCTTCTATATTGACCTTTACCAAAGGGGGCAACGGCTTTTCCAGGCGCCCCTTCGGGCCTTGGACAATAATACGCCCTTCCTGTAAATCCACTTTTACCCCTTCCGGAATGGGTATAGGCCTTCTCCCTATCCGTGACAGCATAGCCTTTCACCTCGTTGTTGAACTACCAGATTTGACAAATAAGTTCTCCACCAATTCCACGCTTACGAGCTTCCCGATCCGTCATAATGCCTTGCGAAGTAGAAATAATGGCTACGCCATAGCCACCTATTACCTCGGGAATCTCTTCTTTCTTGACGTAAATACGACGACCGGGCTTGCTTATCTTTTTCAGACCCGCAATTACCGGCCGTTTGTTTTCGTCGTATTTGAGGACAAGCTCAATCTTGCCTTGAGGACCTTCAGAAACAAAACGATAGTCTTCTATGTAGCCCTCTTCTTTCAAGATCTTGGCAATGGCCAACTTTAGTTTAGACGCAGGGATCTCTACTACCCTGTGTCTTACTAAACAGGCATTTCTAATACGCGCCAGCATATCTGCAATAGGATCAGTCATCATATCCTTACACCCCTTACCAACTAGCTTTCCTAACGCCAGGAATTTTGGCCTCAGAAGCTAATTTACGAAAACAAATACGACACAACCCAAACCGTCGGATATACGCGCGTGGACGACCACATATAGAACAACGATTACGCTTCCGTACGGCGAATTTGGGCTCCTTCATTGCTTTGACAATCTGTGCTTTCCGAGGCATAGCAGTCTATCTCCTCCTAAATGGCATACCTAGAAGCTTTAAAAGCTCAAAGGCCTCTTCATCGTTTTGGGCCGAAGTCACAAAAGTTATATTCATTCCCTTTATCTTTTCTACCTTATTGGGATCTACTTCTGGGAATATAGTGTGATCGTTAATGCCCATGGTAAAATTACCACGTCCATCAAACCCCTTGTGAGGGACACCTCGAAAATCGCGTACCCGCGGGAGGGCAAAATTTATAAACCGGGCCAAAAAATCATACATGCGCTCTCCCCGCAAGGTCACCATAACCCCAATGGGCATACCCTCTCTCAATTTAAAAGCGGCAATGGACTTCTTGGCCCGTCTAATACACGGACGCTGCCCCGCTATAACAGCTAATTCCTCCACGGCCTGGTCTATTATCTTGGGGTTTTGTACCGCCTCTCCTAGCCCCATATTCAAACAAATCTTCAACAACCGCGGGACCTCTAATTTGTTTTTATAGTTAAAACGATCCATCAATTTAGGTACGACCTCATTTTGATAGTATTCTCTGAGCCAGGACATAACCACCCTACTCCTTAGCCTCGATGATCTCTCCACACTTTTTACAGACGCGCACCTTAGTTCCGTCTTCTAAGACCTTGCGGCCAATGCGTACCCCTTTCATACATTTAGGACACATCACCATAAGGTTAGAAATATGAATCGGAGCTGGTTTTTCTATTATGCCACCCTCGCTATAAGGGGTTGGTCGCATATGCCGTTTGACAATATTGACCCCTTCTACTACAGCCCGTTGCCGACGCGGAAATACCTGTAATACTTTACCCACTTTCCCCCTGTCTTTACCTGCAATTACCACTACCTGGTCGTTTTTACGAATAGCGCACTTTACCTGATGGGGTTTAAGCCCTCTTTTTGACTTACTCCTGAATAACATATTCTACACCCCTTAAAGCACTTCCGGCGCAAGGGAAATAATCTTCATAAAGCCCTTGGCCCTAAGTTCTCTTCCTACCGGACCAAATATACGTGTACCCACAGGCTCTTTCCATTGATTGATAAGCACCGCTGCGTTTTCGTCAAACTTGATCAACGACCCATCCGCACGAGATTGCTCCTTACAAGTCCTAACCACTACCGCCCTAACCACATCGCCAGCCTTAACTTTCGAATTAGGAATCGCCTCTTTTACCGAGGCGATAATCACGTCACCTATACGGGCATAACGCCGCCCTGAGCCCCCTAATACCCGGATACACATGATCTTTTTGGCACCCGAATTGTCAGCCACATTTAGATATGTCTGTTGCTGAATCATAAAACCTCACCACCTCTCAAGCTTACGCACTCTCTTTTTCGCCCTTATCAAGAACTTTGGCCTTCTCCAAGATTTGTTTTACCATCCAACGCTTATGCCGCGAAAGAGGCCTCGTCTCTTCTATAAGGACCTTATCTCCTGCCCGACATATATTCTGCGCATCATGGGCCATAAACTTCCGACGGCGGCGGATATATTTTTTGTATAAAGGGTGCTTGACAAGACGTTCTACCAGCACCACCACCGTCTTGTTCATTTTATCACTGACCACTGTTCCAATGAATTGTTTCCTATTGGTCGCCTTATTTTCTCTCATCCCCACTAAACCTTCCTCGTTTTTGTGGCTAACGTATTCCAAGCTCTTTTTCTCGAATTACGGTTAGGACACGGGCAATATCCCTCTTTACCTCGCGAATCCGCATGGGGTTCTCTAACTGGTGAATAGACTTCTGAAACCGCAAATTAAAAAGTTCCTCCCGCAACTCGCGCAATTTCTCTTTGAGTTCCACGTTAGATAACCCTCGCAACTCTTCCGCCTTCATAGACGATCCTCCCGAGAAACAATCTTACACTTAATAGGAAGCTTAGCCGCGGCAAGACGCAGTGCCTCACGCGCTATAGATTCAGGGACACCCTCTATCTCGTAAATAATGCGCCCCGGCTTAATCACCGCTACCCAACCTTCTACACTACCTTTTCCTTTACCCATGCGTGTTTCCGCTGGCTTCTTAGTAATGGGCTTGTCTGGGAATACCCTGATCCAGACCTTAGCCCCCTTTTTGGCACAACGAACAATAGCAATACGGGCCGCTTCTATTTGTTGCGCCGTAAGCCAACACGGCTCTAAAGCGCGCAGTCCATATTCTCCAAAGGCCACAAAATTGCCCCGCCACGCCAAACCACGATTGCGACCCTTCTGTTGTTTACGATATTTGACCTTTCTTGGCGAAAGAAGCATTACCTTTACCCCCCTAAAGGCTTACAGGCGCCAGATCACCCTTTTCCGGTAAGACCTCACCCTTAAAAATCCATACCTTTACACCAATAACACCGTATTTGGTAATGGCCTCGGCAAAACCGTAGTCTATATCTGCCCTAAGAGTATGAAGCGGGACCCTTCCTTCCCGGTACCATTCCCTACGAGCGATTTCTGCACCACCTAACCGACCTGCACATTGTACCCGGATGCCCTGGGCCCCAAAACGCATAGCCAAGCCCACGGCGCGTTTCATAGCCCTACGAAAAGAGACCCGGCGTTCTAACTGCAGGGCAATATTTTCGGCCACCAATTGGGCATCAAGCTCCGGACGCCTGACCTCTTGAATTTCAATATGGATCTCTTTACCTTGGGTCAGTTGCTCTAAAGCCTTCTTTAAGGCCTCTATTTCCGCACCCTTTTTGCCGATTACTATGCCGGGACGGGCCGTATATATAATTAACCGTACCTTATTGGCGGCCCGCTCTATCTCAATTTTAGATATACCCGCATGTTTTAAACGATCCTTAACATAGCGACGGATCTTGTGATCCTCATGAACTAATGCCGGGAAATCACCCTTAGCAAACCAACGAGAATCCCAAGTTCTAGTAATACCTACCCTGAGTCCAATAGGGTTTACTTTCTGACCCAACGTTCACCCTCCTATATTAAGGCTTCTCTTCTACCACAATGGTAATGTGGCTAGTCCGCTTCAAAATACGGCTAGCTCTCCCAAAAGCCCTTGGCCAAATACGTTTCCAGCGTGGACCTTCGTCAACATAGGCCTTCTTTACGTAAAGCCGGTCCGGATCCATCTGGTAATTATGTTCTGCATTGGCAATGGCCGATTCCAGAACTTTTTTTATGGGTTTAGCCGCCCTCTTTGGGGTAAATTGTAAAATATTAAGCGCCTCACCTACGGGCTTACCCTTAATAAGCCTGATTACCAAACGCGCTTTATAAGGCGATATCCTGATATATTTAGCCACCGCACGCGCTTCCATGACTTTACTCCTATTTGCCCTTCTTCTTTACTTTGGTTTTGTCCCCTGCATGTCCCCGATAAGTACGAGTGGGAGCAAATTCACCCAACTTGTGACCTACCATATTTTCCGTAACGTAGACAGGAATAAACTTGTGCCCATTGTGTACCGCAAAAGTAAGCCCTACCATCTCTGGCAATATGACCGAACGCCTACTCCAGGTCTTGATTACCTTCTTATCTCCCGTCTCCAAGGCCTTACGGACCTTCTTGAACAAATGTTCATCTATAAAGGGACCTTTTTTTCTGGATCTGGGCATACTTCACCTCACCTCATTAACCTTTGCGCCTACGCACAATAAATTTGTCAGACGCTTTGCGTCTTCTAGTCTTCAGGCCCTTGGCCAACTGCCCCCAGGGAGAACATGGATGACGTCCCCCGTGGGTGCGACCTTCACCACCCCCCATGGGGTGATCCACCGGGTTCATAGCTATACCCCTTACATGAGGACGCCGTCCCAACCAACGCGAACGCCCCGCCTTACCTAAAGACACATTTTCGTAATCAATATTGCCTACTTGCCCTATAGTGGCCCGACAATCCTCATGAACCATACGAATTTCCCCAGAGGGTAGACGCAAATGAATATACCCCCCCTCTTTGGCCATAAGCTGCGCAAAAGTACCTGCGGACCGGGCCAACTGCCCACCCTTACCCGGCTTTAATTCAATGTTGTGAATAATAGTGCCCAAAGGGATATTCTTAAGGGGCATACAATTGCCCACTTTGACCTCTACCTGTTCCCCAGACACAACTGTATCGCCTACCTTAAGACCTAAAGGAGCTATGATATAACGCTTTTCTCCGTCAGCATAATGGAGCAAAGCTATGTTGGCCGAACGATTAGGATCATATTCAATAGCCGCAACCTTGGCCTCTATGCCGTCTTTATCGCGCTTAAAGTCAATTTTACGATAGAGCCGTTTGTGACCACCACCGCGGAACCTAACGGTAACCCGACCATAACAATTACGCCCCCCGGTCTTTTTAAGGGGTTCTAGAAGAGAACGCTCCGGTTCCTTCCCGGGTGTCAGATCCGGATCAATAACATAGCTCTGAAATCGCCGCCCTGGAGACGTTGGTTTGCACTTTTTAATAGGCATACCTACCTACCCCTTTAAATCGTCTCAAAAAATTCTATAGTCTCACCTGGAGCCAGACGAACAATAGCCTTTTTACGCAAAGGACGTTGCCCCTGATGACGCCAAAACCTCTTAGGTTTCCCTTTAAGACGAATAGTCTGGACTTTCTCTACCCGGACGTTAAAAATCTTTTCCACAGCCTTTTTAATTTCTATCTTATTGGCTTCAGGATGCACCCAGAAAGTCACCTGATTATTACGCTCTTTCAAGAGCATAGACTTTTCGGTCATTACCGGCTGTAAGATTATCTCTCTCGGGTCTTTCATCGTGAAAGCCTCTCTTCTATTTTTGAAAGCGCCTCTCTCTTTATAATGAGATATTCGTGGTCCAATACATCATAAACATTTAACCCTTCTACAGATAACACCTTTACCGTAGGGATATTTCGCGCACTCTTTTCTACAAGCTCATCTCTTTCGGGAACTACCACCAGGGCATCCCCCACTCCAAGCTGTTTCAAGAAAGAGACAAAATCTTTGGTCTTAATCTGCGTCAGCCCAAAGTCTTCTACCACTATGAGCTTGCCTTCCTGAGCCCTGGTAGATAGCGCCATCTTTAAGGCCAAACTTCTCTGTTTTTTGTTGAGTTTAAAAGAATAATCCCTGGGCTTGGGGCCAAAGACCACACCACCCCCTACCCAGTGGGGAGCCCGGATACTTCCCTGGCGGGCCCGACCGGTGCCCTTCTGGCGCCAAGGCTTGCGTCCTCCCCCGCGGACTTCACCGCGGGTCTTCGTACAGGCCGTACCCGCCCGCCAACGGGCCATCTGCCACCGCACTACCTCGTGCAAAAGCCCCTTCTTTACAGGCACCGCATAGATATCTTCTTTTAGAGTCACTTCCGACACCTTTTCATTTTTGGCATTAACCACTGGTATCGTGGCCATTGTTACACCTCAACGCTACTTATTGAAATAGACCAAGACATAACTATTTACCGCTCCAGGGACCGCACCCCTCACCAACAAAATATTTTTGTCGGGCTCAAGCCCTACCACGGTAATATTTTTCACGGTAACGGTCTCGTTACCGTAATGTCCGGCCATCTTTTTCCCTTTTATTACTCGCCCCGGAAAAGTACTAGGCCCACTCGAACCAGGCTTACGGTGCACCTGCTTGGCACCATGACTCATGGGCTGCCGTTTAAACCCCCAGCGCTTAATGGGCCCGGTGAACCCTCGGCCCTTACTCTTGCCGGTGACGTCGATCTTTTCACCAGCGCTGAGATCAACCTCGGCCAGGGTAATCACCTGCCCGGGCTGGAAGGAACCCGGGTCATCTACGCTGAACTCCCGCAACACATAGAACCCGTGGTCTAAACCAGCCTTGACAAAGTGCCCCCGCATGGGCTTGGTGAGACGAGTAAATTTCTTTGGTTTAAACCCCAATTGCACGGCATTATAGCCATCTTTGTCCACCGTCTTTACTTGAACCACCGTGCAGGGCCCCACTTCCAGCACCGTCACCGGGATGGCTTCCCCATCCTCGGTGAAGATGCGCGTCATACCCAACTTTTTCCCAATCAGTCCTTCGACCATGGCCATTTTCACACCTCACCCTTAGAGCTTGATTTCCACTTCCACCCCAGCGGGAAGCTCAAGTTGCATAAGCGCGTCAATAGTTTGCTGGGTGGGCTCCAAAATGTCCAAAAGCCGCTTGTGGGTCCGGATTTCAAACTGTTCCCTCGAATTTTTATCTATGTGAGGGGATCGCAACACCGTCCAACGACTGATCTTCGTTGGCAGTGGTATGGGACCCACCACCCTCGCTCCGGTGTCGCGAGCGGTTCGGACTATTTCTGCCACCGAATGATCAAGGACCTTATGATCAAATGCCTTCAATTTTATGCGTATCCTCTGGGTCGGGACTATCATGACCGGACCTCAAGCCTCCCTAAGCCTACTCTAAAATTTTGGTGACTACACCAGCACCTACTGTACGGCCACCTTCCCTAATGGCAAACCTCAAACCCTCTTCCATCGCTACCGGCTTGATCAACTGGACCTCTAACTCCACGTTGTCCCCTGGCATCACCATCTCTACTCCCTCCGGCAGCGTCACTACTCCCGTTACATCCGTCGTCCGAAAATAAAACTGCGGCCTATACCCGTTAAAAAACGGCGTGTGCCGCCCCCCTTCCTCCTTCTTCAGTACATATACCTCCGCCTTAAATCGCGTGTGCGGCGTTATGCTCCCTGGCTTCGCTAATACCTGCCCCCTCTCTACCTCGTCCTTCCCTATACCTCTTAACAACACCCCTACATTGTCTCCCGGAAGCCCTTCGTCCAGTATCTTCCGAAACATCTCTACACTCGTCGCCACCGTCTTCTGCGTCGGCCTTAAACCCACTATCTCTACCTCATCCCCAGGATGTATCACTCCCCTCTCTACTCGACCCGTTACCACCGTCCCTCGCCCACTTATGCTGAATACGTCCTCTATCGGCATCAAAAACGGCTTGTCTATCTCCCTCTTCGGCTCCGGTATGTACTCGTCTACCGCCTTCAATAACTCCCATATCGGCCCACACCACTGACAATCCTCCTTACCACACCCACACTCAAGCGCCTTCAACGCACTGCCCCTGATCACCGGTACATCGTCCCCAGGAAAATCATACTTGCTCAATAACTCCCTTATCTCTAACTCCACTAACTCCAAAAGCTCCTCGTCATCTACCATGTCTACCTTGTTCATAAATACCACTATCGCCGGTACGTTAACCTGACGTGCTAACAATATGTGCTCCCGGGTCTGCGGCATCGGACCGTCTGTGGCCGCTACCACCAATATCGCCCCGTCCATCTGCGCCGCCCCCGTGATCATGTTCTTGATGTAGTCCGCATGCCCCGGACAATCTACGTGCGCATAATGCCTCTTCTCTGTCTCATACTCCACGTGCGCTAACTGAATCGTAATACCCCGCTGCTTCTCCTCCGGCGCACGATCTATATTGTCAAACGGAATCCATTCTGCCCAACCCTTCGTGGACAAAACCCTTGTTATCGCACTGGTCAGCGTCGTCTTCCCGTGGTCTATGTGACCTATCGTCCCAATGTTCAAGTGCGGCTTCCGCCTCTCAAACTTCTGCTTGCTCATCTCGCTACCTCCTTTAAGCTGCTAACTTGGCCTTACGCACCACTTCTTCGGCCAACGGAGCAGGCATCTTTTCATAATGAGAAAATTGCATAGTAAAAGTAGCCCGCCCTTGGGTCTTAGAACGCAATTCTGTAGCATATCCAAACATTTCTGCCAAGGGGACCAGGGCCTTTATTACCCGCACCCCCGGACGTTGCTCCATACCCTGGACCTTCCCCCTACGCGAAGAAATATCTCCTAACACATCACCCAAATACTCCTCTGGAGTCACCACTTCTAAGCGCATAACCGGCTCAAGGAGCACAGGCTGAGCCTTCACCGCTGCCTCTTTAAAGGCCATGGAGCCAGCAATGGCAAAGGCCATTTCTGAAGAATCCACCTCGTGGTAGCTACCATCTACCAGACGGACCTTTACGTCTACCACTGGATAACCAGCAAGGACTCCCTGTTCCATAGCCTCTTTGATGCCCTTTTCCACCGCAGGAATATATTCTTTGGGGATAGCTCCCCCTACGATTTCCGAGACAAATTCAAAACCCTTCTCGGGATTAGGCTCAATAACGATTTTGACGTGACCGTATTGGCCCCGACCACCTGTCTGCTTTATATATTTACCCTCGGCCTCTGCCGTAGTACTTATGGTCTCTTTATAAGCTACTTCGGGTCGCCCCACATTGGCCTGGACTTTAAATTCTCGGGTAAGACGATCTACAATGATCTCCAGATGAAGCTCTCCCATCCCCCAGATGAGGGTCTGCCCTGTTTCGTGATCGGTAACTACCCTAAAAGACGGATCTTCCAGGGCTATCTTTTGGAGGGCCAAGGAAAGCTTTTCTTGGTCAGCCTTAGTCTTGGGCTCGATGGCCACCGATATCACTGGTTCAGGGATCTCCAGAGATTCAAGCTCAATGGGATGGGCCTCTTCACAAAGGGTATCACCAGTGGTCGTAACCCGAAGCCCTAACGCAGCGATAATGTCTCCCGCTTCCGCAGAAGTGATTTCCTCTCTCCTATTGGCATGCATACGTACCAAACGCCCAATACGTTCACGCTTACCTTTTGTGGCGTTATAAACCGCCATTCCGGTCTCCAGGCGTCCGGAATAAATACGCAAAAAGGTCAGTGTGCCCACGTAGGGATCGGTCATAATCTTAAAGGCTAAAGCCGCCAACGGAGCGTTGGGATCCGTAATGCGCTCTTCCACTTCTCCTGTATCTGGGTTTATACCCTTTACCGGGGGAATATCTAGCGGAGAAGGGAGATAGTCAATAATGGCATCTAGCAAAGGCTGTATCCCTTTATTCTTAAAGGCAGAACCGCAAAGCACAGGCACCCCTTTAAGAGAAACCGTGGCCTCCCGCAGGACCTCCCGGATCTCTTCGGGAGATATACTCTCACCTTCCAGATACTTGACCAAAATATCTTCGTTTATATCCGCCAGGGCCTCCAGCATGCGCATACGAAACTCTTCAGCCTTATCTTTCAATTCTGCAGGAATTTCCTCAAAGTGATAACGGGCCCCCAAGGTCGATTCATCCCACACTATTGCCCGCATTTCTATGAGGTCTATGACCCCCCGAAACTCATCTTCAGCCCCATAGGGTATCTGTACCGGGATAGGATTGGCCCCCAAGCGGACCTTCATTTGTTCCAAACAGGCCTCAAAATTGGCCCCCACACGATCCATTTTATTTATAAAGGTAATCCGCGGCACGCCGTATTTATCGGCCTGGCGCCAAACCGTTTCTGACTGAGGCTCAACCCCACCTACCGCACAGAAAATAACCACCGCCCCGTCTAACACTCGAAGGGCTCGCTCTACCTCCACTGTAAAGTCAACGTGACCAGGAGTATCTATTATGTTGATACGATGATCTTTCCAAAAGCAAGTAGTTGCCGCAGAAGTAATAGTAATACCCCGCTCTTGCTCTTGGGGCATAAAGTCCATGGTAGCCGTACCCTCGTGGACCTCACCTATCTTGTGGGTACGACCCGTATAATATAGAACACGCTCGGTGGTAGTGGTCTTACCTGCGTCGATATGAGCCACTATACCG
>JALSKZ010000030.1 GCA_026988575.1 Thermodesulfobacteriales bacterium
CAAAGAATTTGTGACCAAACATTGCAATGGCTTTAACGAACTTAAAAAAGCCGTTGCCAAATATACCATCCCCTGGGCCGCAAAGATTAGCGACGTGCCTGAAGCGGACCTGAAAAAGGCCATAGAGATACTTGCACAGAACAGGCCGCACGTATCTATTCACCCCGGGCGTCATTCCGCCTGGTACGGCCCGCAAGATGTCCAGCGCCACCGTTGCCTGGCTATTCTCACGGCCCTTTTTGGTGCGGTTGGGGTCCCAGGTGGGCTTTACTTTCCCACCAATCCACCCCTTGAATCAGTAGAACTTGTGGATTTTGACGAAGTAGAACCTCCAGACAATTCGCTAAAAAACGACTACCCTTTTGCCGAACTTTTTCACGGAAGCCCCACCCACGCCATAATCAGGGCTACGCTTACAGGCGAGCCTTATCCCATAAAGGCCTGGGGAGTGGTAGGGGTAAACCTCTTGCAGACCATCCCCAACCCTTACCAGACCATGGAGGCCATCAAAAAGCTCGATTTTATCTTCTGTGTGGATATTAAGCCTACAGAGTCAGCCCTTTGGGCCGATATAGTACTTCCTGATGCCACATATCTTGAACGATACGACGGGCTTTATAAATGTAAAGAGACTTCCTGTTACGTGGCCCTGCGCCAGCCTGCGGTAAAACCTCTTTTTGAAAGCAGGCCCGCCTTTGAGATTGCCCGGGATCTCGCGAAAAAACTTGGTCTTGAAGTGGAATACGAAGACATTGAGAGCTATCTCAATGACCAGCTTGAGCCCATGGGGCTTAGCGTAAAGAAGCTTGCCGCCCAGGGCGGGCTGGTCACCTGTGAGGCCAAACCCTATCGCTCACGAAGCGAGCTTAAGTTCCATACAGACTCAGGCAAGGTTGAGCTTTTCTGTGAGGCCTTTGACGATGAAGACTTTGACGGCATCCCCCAATTTATGCCGGCTCCGGCCCCACCCACGGGGTATGTGCGCCTTATCTATGGTCGTGTACCTGTACACACCTTTGCCAAGACCATGAATAACCTCTGGCTCCATCACGAATGGCCAGAAAACAAGCTCTGGATAAACGACGAGCTGGCCGCAAAGATAGGGCTCAAAGATGGCGACGAGGTTATCCTTGAGAACCAGGATGGGTATAGATCCGAAAAGCCGGTAAAGGTCTTTGTCACGCCAGGGATAAGGCCTGACTGCGTATATCTTCCCCATGGCTTTGGTAGCCGCTCGCCCATGCTTTCCAGGGCCTACAAACAGGGGGTAAGCGATACCTTTTTGATTACCCACTATGAACAGGAACCCTTGATGGGGGCCTCAAGCCACCGTAATAACTTCGTGCGTTTCATAAAAGACGGCAAAGTGATCAGTGTCCCTGAACTTAGGCCAGTACCCCGGGAGATCCCCCGGTTTGAGCTCAAAAAAAGTGCTTAAAGGAGGTAAACAATGCGCCAATGGGCCATGGTAATCGATATAAGAAAATGCGTAGGATGTCATGCCTGTACCATTGCTTGCCGGGCTGAATGGCAGGTGCCCGTGGGAGAAAACTACCGCCGCAACTGGGTAAAACACCTGGGGCCGGCCAAAACTCCCAAAGGCCTGGCCCATCCCTTCTGGCCAGGGCTTTGCAACCATTGCGACAACCCCGTGTGCGTTTCCGTATGCCAGGCTGATGAGCAGGAAAAGGTCTTTAAAGACCCTTATTCGGGCAAGACGGTAAAGATGACTGTCAAGGCCACCTACAAACATCCCTTCACCGGGGCGGTGCTCATTGATAAAGAGCAGTGCATAGGTTGCGGATACTGTGTAGATGCATGCCCTTACCACGCCCGCTATCTAAACGAAGATTTAGACGAACCCAAGGCGGACAAGTGCACCTTTTGTTTTGAAAGGGTAATAAGAGGAGAAGAGCCTGCCTGCGTAAAGACCTGCATTGCTGACGCACGTATCTTTGGGGATCTCTCTGACCCCAAATCCGAAGTCTATAGGCTTGTGCACAAAGAAGGGGCCAAAAGGCTAGTAAGCAAAGAGGTAAACATAGGTCCCAATGTGTATTACTTAGGTTCAGAAAAAGACCTTTATCTTCTCATGAAGGAAGCCCCCACCGAACGCCCCTGGGAAGAGCTGGAAGAATAAAAAGACAGGCGGGGATTCCCCGCCTGTCTTCAGCCTCATAAATAGGGACAGGCAAATATATTTTTCATCAATACCTCCTCTATACCCTGTTTGTCGGTTACACCATACCCATGCGTATGTGCGGGGGATGGTACTTCGGTACCTTCTCTTATTGCTTAAGTAGCGCCTTTTTGGGGAATAACCTCCTGAATTTTTACTGCCCACCTGGATAATTACTAAAATTTCTTGATTAAAGATAATTCTATTTTAGAATGGATCTAAAAATAGGAGGCATAAAATGGCTACAAACATGTACGAAGGGGCGTATATCTGTTCTACTAGTAACTGCGGCTACATGTATATACCTTCTAAGGGAGACCGTAAGGGTAAAATTTCCCCTGATACTCCTTTTGAAGAACTTCCAGGAGATTGGCGCTGTCCGGTCTGTGGGGCAAGTAAAAAGGCTTTCCGTCCTATGCAAGAAGCAGAAGAAACAGATGAATAAGAGGATTTGGGTATAGCACAGTAGATATCCCGTATAATGCACCTTCCCCACCCGCCAGGGTAGAAAAAGGGGCCTTTCTTTACTTTGAAACTTAACTCCCCCTTGTCGTTTTAGGCTAAAGGGACTAAACGTTTAGGCCAAGCAAAAAGGAGGGAGAAGAAATGGAAACCCTTGATCTTTTGGGCCAGTGGAAAAGAACGCACCATTGCAATGAACTGCGGAAAGAACACGTGGGCCAGGAAGTGACCTTAATGGGCTGGGTGCTTAGGCGCCGTGACCACGGAGGCGTTATCTTTATCGACCTGCGTGACCGTGAGGGGATAACCCAGGTTGTTTTTGAGCCAGAGATTAACCCTGAGACCCATGCCCACGCCCATAAGCTCAGGGCAGAATATTGCATCGCGGTGAAGGGCCGGGTACGCCGCCGCCCTGAAGGCATGGAAAACCCCAAGCTTCCCACCGGTGAAATCGAAGTAGAAGCCAAAGAACTTCGCATTCTTAACGCCTCAAAGACCCCACCCTGGCCCCTTGACGAAGACGTGGAAGTCTCAGAGGTCCACCGTCTTAAATATCGCTACCTTGACTTAAGACGCCCCCAGATGATGGAGGCCTTGCGTTTCAGGCATCAGGTGGCCCGCCTTGCCCGCAACTTCCTGGATGAAAAGGGCTTTGTTGAAGTAGAAACACCCTTTCTTACCAAAAGCACCCCTGAAGGCGCCCGGGATTATCTAGTCCCAAGCAGGCTTTACCCGGGGAAATTTTACGCCCTTCCCCAATCGCCCCAGCTTTTTAAGCAAATTTTGATGGTGGCAGGGGTTGACCGGTATTACCAGATCGTCCGCTGCTTTCGTGATGAGGACCTGCGGGCAGACCGCCAGCCAGAATTCACCCAGCTTGACCTTGAGATGTCTTTTATCACCGAGCAAGACATCATGAAACTCCTTGAAGAGCTGGTAAGGCTCATCTTTCGCGAAACCTTAAGCATAGAGCTTGAAAAGCCCTTTCCCGTGCTTTCTTACCACGAAGCCATGGACAAATACGGCACCGACCGCCCGGACCTGCGCTTTGGCCTTGAGCTCATAGGCCTTACCGATATCTTCCGGGAGACCAAGTTCAAGGTCTTTGCCCAGGTAATTCAAAAGGGCGGAATCATCAAAGGGCTTTGTGTGCCTGCTGATTTTTCGCGCAAAGAGCTTGACGACCTTACGGCCCTGGCCAATGAACTAGGAGCCAAGGGCCTTGCCTGGATAAAGGTTCGCGAAGAAAACGAGCTTCAATCCCCTATTGTCAAATTTTTCAGCAAGGAAGAAGTGGCCGGGTTTCTTAACGCCTTAAAGCCTGAGCCGGGAAGTACCATCTTCTTTGTGGCTGACCAGCCAAGTGTGGTAAACGAGGTGCTTGCCGAACTCCGTGTAGAGCTTGCTAAAAGGCTTGGTCTGATCCCGGAAGGTGTGTTCAAACCCTGCTGGGTGGTTGATTTTCCCCTGGTGGAATGGGACGAAGAAGAAGGCCGTTTTGTGGCCATGCACCATCCCTTTACCTCTCCCAAGGAAGAAGACCTTGATCTCCTGGAAGAAAATCCTCCTGCCGTGCGCTCCCGGGCCTATGACCTGGTGCTAAACGGCATTGAAGTGGGCGGGGGAAGTATCCGTATCCACCGCTCAGACATTCAGCAGCGGGTGTTTAAGCTCCTTAAGATTAGCCCGGAAGAGGCCCGGGAAAAATTTGGCTTCTTGCTTGAAGCCCTGGAATACGGCGCCCCTCCACACGGGGGGTTTGCCTTTGGTTTTGACCGCTTGGTCATGCTCATGCTTGGCCGCAAGAGCATAAGAGACGTGATAGCGTTTCCCAAGACCCAGCGGGCCCAGTGTCTTTTAACCGGGGCCCCGGCCCCTGTTACCATGATGCAGCTTACCGAGCTTCATTTGCTGCCTGGCTGGGATCTGGACGAGGAAAAGCGTGCTAAACGGCCTTAAATCTCTTTGACAGCTTTTTAGTTTTATGCTGAAGAATAGATGATGTCTGGCCGGGTTATAATTGTCTCAAATAGGCTCCCTGTTACGGTAACAAAGAGGGAAAAAAGACTTCACTTTACGCCGAGTGCGGGTGGTTTAGCTACGGGGTTGGCCTCTTTTTATCGGGAGCAAGGGGGCCTATGGTTGGGGTGGCCGGGGCTTTCCGCCGAAAGCCTCCGGGGTAGAGAAGAAGAAATAATGTCCCAGCTCCAGCACTATTCTTGTCGACCGGTCTTTTTGACGCAACGGCAGGTAGAAAATTATTATTATGGCTTTTCCAATAAGACTCTTTGGCCTCTTTTCCACTATTTTTTGCAATATGCCATCTTTGACCAGAAGCTTTGGGAGAGTTATAGACGCGTAAACCGACTCTTTTGTGACGCGGTATTAGAGGTAGCAGACAAGGACAGTACTATTTGGGTGCATGACTATCAACTTCTCTTGCTTCCGGCCCTGATTCGTGAGCGTCTCCCCGAGGCCAAAATAGGCTTCTTTTTACATATTCCCTTCCCGTCTTTTGAGATATTTCGTGTTTTGCCCTGGCGGGCAGATTTGTTAAATGGCCTTTTGGGTGCTGATCTCGTTGGTTTTCATACCTTCGACTACGCCAGGCATTTTTTGAGTAGTGTGCGGCGTATCTTGGGCTACGAGCACAATTTAGGCGTCATTACTACGGAGCGGCAACTGGTAAAGGTAGACGTCTTCCCTATGGGGATAGACTTTGACCGCTTTGCTTATTCCTTTGAACGGGCCGATGTATGTCACGAAGTGCGGCGAATAAGGCGACGCATAGGGGAGCGTAAGGTCATCCTCTCTGTGGATCGTCTAGACTACACCAAGGGAATAGCCCAACGTCTAAAGGCTTTTGATCTATTTCTGGAGCGTTATCCAGAATATAAAGAAAAGGTGGTCTTGATTTTAGTGGCGGTTCCTTCGCGCACCAGGGTGGAACACTATATGCTTTTAAAGAGAGAGGTAGACGAATTAATTGGACGCATTAATGGCCGTCACGGTGTGCTTGGTTGGACACCTATTTGGTATCTGTATCGCTCTTTGCCCTTTTCCACCTTGGCAGCATTATACAACTTGGCAGACATAGCCCTGGTGACCCCCATGCGGGACGGGATGAATCTCATTGCCAAAGAATATGTGGCTACTACGCCTGGGGATAAAGGGGTTTTGATTTTGAGTGAAATGGCCGGAGCGGCGGCTGAGCTTGGCGAGGCCCTTATCATTAATCCCTTTGACCTCAACCAAATGGCCGAGGCCATGCGTGAGGCCATGGAAATGCCTGAAGAAGAACAAAGGGACCGTAATCGTATTATGAAAGAAAGGTTGCGTCGATATACGGTCCACCGCTGGGCCGAGGAATTCATGGAGCGCCTCGACGAAATAAAAGAATTGCAGAGAGATTTTATATCTCGCAAACTAAGCCCCGAAGTGCGGGAAACCCTGTTACAAGACTTTGTGAAGGCCCGGGGAGCCATTGAATTTCTTGACTATGACGGTTCTTTGGTCCCCTTTGCCAGCCGGCCGGAAAAGGCCAGTCCTGACGCCGCCCTGCGCCAATTATTGAGAGATTTGGCCCATTTGCCGAATAATAAAGTAGTTTTGATTAGTGGTCGTCCTAAAGAGACTTTAGAAGAATGGTTTGGTGATCTGGGGCTTAATTTAGTGGCGGAACACGGGGTATGGATAAAAGAAAAAGGCAAAGATTGGCAGATGCTAGAGGCCCTTTCCGAAGACTGGAAAGAGGCTATAAAACCCATAATGGAAAGCTTTGCGGACCGTACTCCCGGGGCCTTTGTAGAAGAAAAGAGATTTTCTTTGGTGTGGCATTACCGAAGAGCTGATCCCGAGCTTTCTAACCACCGGGCGCGAGAGTTAAAAGACGCCTTGTTAGATATTACCAAAAATCTGGATCTCCTTGTCCTTGACGGCAATAAAGTGATAGAGGTCAAACCTATCAATATCAATAAAGGGCGGGCTGCACGTTATTTCTTAGAAAAGGGAGACTACGATTTTGTCTTGGCTATTGGAGACGACTGGACAGATGAAGATCTTTTTGAGGTCCTCCCTTTATATAGTTATACCATTAAGGTAGGCTTTGGCGTCTCTAGAGCCCGTTTTAGTGTTAACTCTTACCGCGAGGTTCGAGCCCTTTTGCAAGAGATGGTCCAGAGGCGTAAACAGGGGCCAGGGGAGGGAACTTAATATGAACGAAACTAACAGCCGTTTTGCCATAAAAGATTGTGCCCTGGTTTCTATCTCTACCGGTATCAAGGCCCATATTTTGGCCGAACTACTGGAACATCTTCGCGAAGTAGAAGTGGGTTGTCTATACTACCATTTTTGGGCCCGGCAATTGCGGCCCAGTTTTGATCACCCAGAGTTTCATAACGATTTTGCTGCCTGGGCCCACAGGGATTTGCATGATTGGATTTTGGCCGAACGTCTCAATCTTATTGCTCCCCACGAATTCCAAAATTTAGAGGAACTAAGAGAAGAGCTGATAAATATCTTGGAAGAACGGGTAGACGAAAGCGGAGATCTACCCTGGCGCAAGGCCGAGGCCCCTTTTCACTTTGTAAAGAGCCAAATCGTGGTCTTGGATACCGGCAAGAGAGCTACTTCTCCAGAAGAGCTGGTAGACATAATCCCTCTCCTCTCTCAAGGGAGTATTTTTTACCACTTTATAGACGCCCGACGTCGTACCCCTGAGCGAATAGACGATTTTCGTTCTTGGTTTAAGGCCTTTGCTCCGGACTATGAAGACCTTTCCATCGCCTTGGCCGCCATTGATCCTTATTTTTTGACCCTTACGGAGATTCGTGCCCAACTGCATAAAGTCTTTAAGAGTTATTTTGAGTCAAAGCGGGGACCAAAATGAGCCAGGAGCTTTTAGAGAGATATCAACAAATAGTCGGGCCAGACGTAATAGACCACCTAAAACAATTGGCCTATCACCTAAAAGACGCCAAGGTAGTGCACATTAACTCTACGCGTTATGGGGGGGGAGTAGCCGAGATACTCCATAGCATGGTTCCCCTGATGCAGGCCCTGGGGCTTGACGTCCAGTGGGAGACCATCTCCGGAGAAGAGGCCTTTTTCCACGTGACCAAAAATATGCACAATGCCCTTCAGGGGCACCCGGTTGAATTTACGGAAGCTTCCATTAATACCTATGAGGAAAATAACCGTAAAGAGTACGAAAGACTCAAACCTCTTTTAGAGGAGGCCGATTTTGTCTTTATTCATGATCCTCAACCGGCCTTTCTCATCACGCTCTGTCCGGAGCGAAAAGGCAAATGGGTGTGGCGGTGTCATATAGATTTAAGCAGGCCCTATAGGCCTGTGTGGCGCTACTTGCGCAACATAGTAGTCCATTATAACGCCAGCATCTTTTCCATGCCCGACTTTACCCAACCCCTACCACACCCCCAATACATTATCCCCCCGAGTATTGACCCGTTGACAGAGAAGAATATGGAATTGCCTGAGGAAGAGATCAAAGGGGTATTTAGCCGCTTTGGCCTAGATCCTAATAAACCTTTGGTGCTTCAAATATCTCGTTTTGACCGTTTTAAAGACCCTATGGGTGTTATTCGTGCCGGGCTTATGGCCATGAAGTTTACCCCTTTGCAATTGGTGTATGCGGGAGGCGGAGCTGCCGATGACCCAGAAGGAGAGCTTATCTACCACGAGGTGCTTGCCGCGGCTAAGGGACATCCAGACATCCACGTGCTTATGCTCCCTCCTGATGCCCATCGTACGGTAAATGCCTTACAGAGGGCAGCCGATGTAGTACTACAAAAGTCCCTAAGGGAAGGCTTTGGGCTTACCGTGACCGAGGCTTTATGGAAGGCTAAACCGGTAATAGGAGGCAATACAGGTGGTATACGGCTCCAGGTAGTCAATCACCACACGGGTTTTCTCGTACACACGCCCGAGGGGGCCGCGTTAAGGATTCGTTATCTCCTGTTTTACGCTGATAAGCGTTTAGAAATGGGGCGTAAGGCCCATCAATTTGTAAAGGAAAATTTCCTCATTACCCGGCATTTACGGGACTATTTATCCCTTATGCTTGCCCTTATTTCAGGTAACGGGGAAAGGGTAGAAGTAGAGGCCCGAAGTTAAGCACGGAGTCTTTGCGTTTGAAAGATCCTCTTGAATTTTTGGAAAGCTACCGCATCTTTGCCCCCTGGGAAAGGGCAACTCACCGTATTCTCTCTCCCCTTGAAGAGTTCATAAAGTCCCAGACCGCCACCGCCCTTTCGTTGATGTTTATGACCTTGGTGGCCCTGTTGTTGGCCAATTCTCCCTGGCGTGAGGTCTATCTTCATTTCTTTGAACAAGACTTGAGCATCCATTTAGGGTCGTGGCGTTTTGGCATGAGCCTTCACCACTGGATAAACGAAGGCTTGATGACCTTTTTCTTTTTTCTCATTGGTCTGGAAATAAAGCGCGAGGTAACTGTAGGAGAATTATCCAATTTTAAGGCCGCTCTTTTGCCTGTGCTATCTGCTCTAGGAGGCATGTTTTTGCCTGCAGGCATTTATGTCCTTTTTAATTGGTCGGCACCGACTTTAAAGGGTTGGGGCGTACCTATGGCCACAGATATCGCCTTTGCCCTGAGCGCTTTGGTGCTGCTTGGCCCTCGGGTGCCTTCCTCTCTCCTTACTTTTTTGATTGCTTTGGCCATTGTCGACGACCTTGGAGCCGTCTTGGTAATTGCCCTTTTTTATACCTCTTCGCTGAAATGGACGGCCTTGGCAGCGGTCTTTTTGATCTGGGTTGTGTTGTGGGGGTTTAACCGGGCGGGTATTCACCACGTCTTACCGTATTTTTTGGGTGGGATATTGATGTGGGCCTTTTTACTGGGGGCTGGTATCCACGCCACGGTGGCGGGGGTATTGACGGCCTTTGTGGTACCCTCGAAGCCCAAACTTGTCCCCGCCCGCTTTGACGAGATAATCCGGAAATTCCTCCAGTTACCCCATGGGCCCAATAGTCATCCGGACCGTCTGAGTCCAGACCAAGAGGTCATTATTCAGGCCGTGCGGGCTGCTACGATATATGTTCAACCCCTTTCTTTACGCATAGAACATGCCTTACACCTCCCGGTGGCCTTGGGGGTGATCCCTCTGTTTGCCCTAGCCAATGCCGGTGTCCATATCAGCCCCGCGACCTTTTCTGGCTTGGGGCACCAGCCCCTGTCTTTGGGAATTATTCTCGGCCTCTTGGTAGGTAAACCCTTGGGCATAGCGGGTATGGCCTACTTGGGGGCTTATTTTAAGTTAGTCTCCTTGCCTCGCGGGGCCAAGCCTTCGCAACTCTTGGGGGTGGGTATATTAGGTGGTATAGGTTTTACCATGTCTATATTTATTGCGGAATTGGCCTGGCCTGGCCGTCCTTTGGTTTTGGAACAGGCCAAAACGGCCATCCTCTCGGCCTCCTTTTTAGCGGGCTTTATAGGTTATATGTGGTTGCGGCTAGTCTCCAGGGCTAAGTCTTAGACGGTTGGAGGCCATTTTGTAGGCCAATTTGATGGCCTCGTAAAGGCTATAAGGCTTGGCCAGACCTTTGCCTGCCAGGTCGTAAGCTGTGCCGTGGTCTACCGAAGTCCTCACTATGGGCAGCCCCAGGGTCAGATTAACGCCATCTTCAAAGTGGAGTAGCTTAAAAGGTATGAGTCCCTGATCATGATAAAGGCTTACTACCAGGTCAAACTCTCCCTGGAGAGCGCGAAAAAAGAGACTATCGCTGGGGAAGGGTCCTTCCAAGGGGAGTCCTTGCTTCTGGGCCTGCAAAACAGCAGGGCTTAGGATCTTTTCTTCTTCCTCTCCAAAGAGGCCTCCTTCACTGGCATGGGGATTGAGGGCTGCCAGGGCCAATCGAGGCGCAGAGAGGCCAAGGTCTGTCTTTAAAAAATTGTAGGCAAGCCTGGTTACCCTTAATATTTGATCGACGTTGATGAGCAAAGGGACCTGGCTCAGGGCTACATGGATGGTGGCCAAGACAATTTTGAGCTTTTGGCCGTAGAAGGCCATGGCGTATTCATTAGTTTGGGTGAGATGAGCAAGCATTTCTGTGTGTCCAGGAAAGGGTTGGCCGGCAAGTTTTAAGGCCGCTTTGCTGATGGGGGCGGTGACTAAACCGTTAAGTATTCCCTTTAGACATAGTTCTACCCCCTTTTTTATGTAACTAACCATGGCCTGGGCGGTTTCTAGATTAGGTTTTCCTGGACAAGGCGTCTTAAGAGACGACAAGTTCAATACACAGTGGCGTTTTTGGGCAGGTATTTCCAAGGGGCTTTGGAGGACCGACCAATTTTGGGATAGCCCAAAATTATGGGCGTAGTGGGCTAGTATAAGCTGGTCTCCTAAGACCACAAGCCTTAGGTCTTCGGGCCAGGGATGATTTAGGGCCTTAAGGCAAATTTCGGGCCCTATCCCAGCAGGACAGCCCATAGTCAGACCCAAAAAGATGGTTTTAGGCATAATAAAAGACCCTTTTTTGGTATATTTTGGTCTTCACTTTCCCTGTCTGAACTAATTGCTGCAAGACCAATAGAGTGTCTTTGTAATCATAGCCCAGGGCTTGGGCGATTTCCTCTGAAGGGCAGGGACGGTGGGTCAAAAGGGTAATTATTTCCTCTGAAGATACACGGCGGTATTGGTTTTCTTTCTGGTCCTTGTAATAGATTACCTCTGCCTTCGGAGTGAAGAGATCACAGAGACCTTGGAGGGTTTCCAGGGCTATGGCCTTGGCTTCTGGATAAGCTGGCGGACGTGCCACAGTGTTTAATTGCACCCGATGAGGCTTTATATACTCCACCGCTTTCACCAGGGCCTCTAGGTCTTGGGCGTTGTCGTTTATACCACCCACCAACATGATTTCCAGCCACATTTGCCCGGTCATCTTCTCTCTAAGCATTTTGAGCCCGTGGATTATGTCCTCTATTTTTAAGCCGGGGACAGGACGATTTAGACGCAAAAAAGTTTCTTGAATAGCGGCATCAAGGGAGGGCAGGACAATATCAAAGGCACACAAATCCCTTTGCACATCTGTTCTAAAGACTAAAGAAGAATTAGTGAGGATACAGATAGGTCTGTCCGTAAGCTTTTGGGCAAATTTTAAGATTTTGCCCAGATCTTGGTGTAGCGTTGGTTCGCCAGAGCCGGCAAAGGTGAGCACTTCGAAGTGAAGGGTAGGGTCTGATAGTCTAACCTCTAAGGCCTTCTGAATCTCTTCGGTAGGACGCCAGCATTTACGTTCTATGGTTTTTTGGGTAGTAGGACCTATCTCACAGTAAAGACAATCAAAGGAGCAGGTCTTAGGGACAAGGAGATCAACCCCCAGAGATAATCCAAGCCTGCGAGACCTTACCGGGCCAAAAACTATTTCGCGCATAAAAAATACCCCTGCAGGCCCTATAATTTGGGAGCCAGTTGTTGCATGGCACAACGAGCGGCGAGATCTTTCATCTTGAGATAAGCCTCTCTAGCGTATTGCATGTGTTCCAAGAAACAGGGTAGTTCTTCCATGGTAAGGGCCTGTGGACCGTCACACAGGGCCTCTTCTGGTTTAGGATGAAATTCTACTAAGACCATATTGGCCCCGGCAATTACCCCTTGGGCGGCCACGTGATATATATCTTTGATCCCCTCTGGGGACTGGACCCGTGAACCAATGGGGTGGGAAGGATCCACGCATACAGGCAATTTGGTGAGCCGTTTAATTACCGGCACATGGCCAAAATCTACCAAGTTCCGGTGGGGGTCTCCAAGATGAGTACGAACGCCTCTTAGACAGAAGATGATGTTGTGGTTTCCTTCACTGGCTACGTATTCACACGCATTAAGGCTTTCTTCGATGGTTAATCCCATACCACGTTTGTAGAGTATGGGGAATTCCTGTTGGTGCCCTACGGCCCGGAGGAGCTCAAAATTTTGGGCGTTACGGGTGCCGATCTGGAGCATTACTCCGGTGGGGTGGCCGGTCTTTTCCAGGGCCTCATAAATTTCGTCTATATGATGTGGGGCCAAGACCTCCATAGCAATGACCGCAATGTCATATTTGCCGGCCAATTCAAATAGCCAGGGGAGACAATTTTTACCATGGCCTTGAAAATCGTAGGGCGAGGTCCGCGGTTTGTAGGCACCCATACGGGTGGTGCGGATATCGTTTTCTTTTAGGTGTTTGAAAATGGTCTCGACGTTTTCTTTGGTATCTACCGCACAAAGGCCCGCAAAAACATGGAAAGAATTTTGATCAAAGTGGAGCCCTTTGTAATCGAAACCAATGGGTTCTAATTCTCCATGGCGGCCAATTTGGCGATATTTTGAGGACACCCGAATGGCCTTTTCTACCCCAGGCAGATTTTGTACTACTTCGAGGGGTATTTTTTGTGTGTCACCAATAAGGTGAATCTCTATTACTTTGCGGGTCATGCCCTGGTATTCAGCCACTTGTGTACGAACACCCTTAAATTGGCCGAGGTATCTCAAGAGCTGTTGAAATTCAAGGCTATCTTTAGAGACATCTGGTTTGAGGATAATAATCATCGTTTAAGCCCCCTTCATAATTTTTCCTTTTCCATTATGGAATCAAAATCAAAAGTTTGCAATTAATTAAAGGATTATTCTTTGGTGTTAGGGGGCTAAACCGTGGGGGTTAGAGTTTTAATCTCTTAAATAGTCCTTCGGGAAGGGCCTTGATAGCTCCCATGATAAAACGCCAATAAAAAGGGGTGTAAAGAACGTCCTTACCGGCTTTAAGGGCCCGATAGATGTCTTGGGCTACTTTTTCTGGTTGGGTGACCAGGTGCTTGGGAAGGTCTAAGTCTCTGGTCATTTTGGTGACCACAAAACCAGGTTTTACCGTGAGGACCTGGATACCGCTTTTAAATAAGCGCTGGCGCAGTCCCTGCAGATAAGTACTGAAGGCCGCTTTACTGCTTCCGTAGATATAATTGCTTGCCCGTCCGCGGTCTCCCGCCACGGAACTTAGGCCAATGATGAAGCCCTTTTTTCGTTTTTCCAGATCTTTAGCGACTATTTCCAGGATACTTACGGCCCCGAGAAAATTTATCTGGACGATCTTTTCGGCCTCGGCGAAGTCTTTGGGGGGCTTTTTAAGGGGGCCCAAATAGCCGAAGGCTACCACCACCCCTTCGGGTTTTGGTTGCAGGCCTTTGTAAAAACTACCGTGGCTTTTGTAGTCTAAGGCGTCAAAATAGAGGGCTTGGGCGATACAGCCGTATCTTAAATGGAGGTCTTGAGCCAAGCGGTTTAAGGGGTCTAAGCGGCGAGAGGCCAGATATAGATTCCATCCCTTTTGGGCCATAAGATAGGCCAAGGCCCGTGCTATGTCCGAGTTAGCTCCCAGAATTAGGGCAAATTTATCCTTTTTCATAGTGCCAACCTTCGAGATTGAAGTGATTGGATCTTTTTGTCTAACCCCAAACTCTTTCTTAATTTTCGGAAACGTTCCAGATAAGGATAGCCCTTTTCAAAGACCGAGGCCTTGAGGCGTGCGTCCTTAGCCAGATAAAAGCGGCCTCCGCATTCTAAAATTATCTGATCCAGACGATCCAGTAACCTGAATAGACCTTCTGTATAAGGAAAATCCAAGGCCAAGGTGTAGCCTTCCATGGGAAAAGAGAGAAAATTTTTGTTTTCTGGACCAAAGAGTTTTAAAACGGCAAGAGAAGAAGAAAGGCCGCTTTTTTTGATTTGTTGGGCGATCTCTCTTAGGGCATAAAGCCCCTGGTCCTTGGGAACGACAAATTGATATTGCAAAAAGCCCCTTGGTCCGTAAAGTCGGTGCCAATGGGCCCATTTATCCAAGGGGAAAAAGAATTTTTCTAAAGGTACCAGGTCTAGGCGTGGTTTACGCGAGGCCTGCTTCGTGTAGAGCCAATTAAAGATCCTGATACTCCAGGAATTTACTAACGAGACCGGAGGGACAAAAGGGACGGCCCTGGGTTTTTGAAGTCTGATCTTTAGAGGGGCTTCTTGGGCGTGTTCTCCTATAAGCAAGATGCCTCTACCGAGGGGGTTGGTGGAAGAACAGTCCACCCAGGCTACGGTATAGAGGGCCTGTTGATGTTCTTCAAAGGCCGTCAAGATTTCTTCAAGACCGGCGAGAAAGATGCTGGTCTGGCGGATAAAGGCGCTAGGGACGCGGGTAAGCCTCAAACTGACTTCAAGGATGAGGCCTGTAAGCCCCATGCCCCCACAGGTGGCGTAGAAGAGCTCGGGATTTTCTTGGCGGCTTACCCGTAATATACCGTTTTCGGGGATAAAAAGGAGGATTTCTTCAACAAACTCACTAAAACAGCCATGATGGTGGTGGTTCTTACCATGGATATCTGCGGCTACTGCTCCTCCCAGGGTGACAAACTGGGTGCCAGGAACTACGGGTGGAAACCATCCTTGGGGTAAAAATACCTGGATTATCTCTCTTAGGGACACTCCGGCCTCAGCCCGCAATAGGCCTGTTTGCGGATCAAAGGCCAAGAAGTGCTTGAGCCCTTTGGTTAAAATGATTTCTTGGGCCAGGGCACTGTCTCCATAGCTTCTCCCCAGGCCCCAAGGAATCCCCTGAGATATATGTTTGAGAAGCGCAGGGATCTCTTCTCTTTCCCCAATTTCGTAAATTTTGGCCTTTATTTTGGGATATCTTCCCCAGCCTGCGATTTCTTTTTCCTTCATTTGCCCCCCGGTGCATAGATGAAATAACCAAAAACAGCTAACCAGGCGCCTACAGTTATTTGGATAAACCTGTCCTCCCAAAATATCCTTACTGGATCAGCCGTAGTTTTTTGTACTAGTATTAGTTGGAAATAACGCATCAGTCCTAGAATTACAAAAAAGACAGTAAAATAGAGGTTTTTAGAGTGAAACTTTTGTGTTATTTCCGGCGATACAGTATATAAAATGTAGCTAACTATAATAACAGCACCCATTAGTATCATGCAGGCATTAATAAATTCTAGATTATAGCCATATATGCATTTTCTAGTTTTTAATCCTTCATTATTTAGGTAATAATCGTCTCTTCTTTTACCTATAGTCAGAAATAAAGCTAAGAGAAAAGTCATAATTATTATCCACATAGAAACATTAATGTTAGTAGCTATTCCTCCGGCTAAAATGCGTAAAACAAAACCGGAGGCAACACAAAAAATGTCGATTACAGCTATATGTTTTAGATAATATGAATAAGCTAGGTTAATAGAGAAATATGTTAATAAAATAAGAGAAAACTTTATTGGAAGATATATTGATAGTAAAATTGCTAGACATATAAGGAAACTTAAGCTTATATAAGCTTCCTTTATTGATATTTCTCCCGCTGCTAAAGGTCTGTTTTTCTTGGTAGGATGTCTCCTATCTTCAGAGATATCTTTTAAGTCATTTATTATATAAACTGCTGAAGATATAAAACAAAAACTTAAGAGTGCTATAAGAATTTTTTTAAATACTGGTAAATAGGTGATTTTCCCCGCAAAAAAAACAGGAGCCAATATAAATAAATTTTTTATATGATTTTTAGGCCTTACTAATTTTACTAAATTTAATATTTTACTTTTCATATTTAGTGATTAACCATATCTTTAAGTTTTCTAGTTTTATGAGTTTATAATTATGTTTTTTCGCCCAGCGATTAATAGGTTTTTCCAGCCAAGGGTTTTCTAGCCCCGTAAGGACAAGTTTAGGCCTATCTTTATTAGTAATTTCTTCTAGTTCTTCAGGACCGTAAAGAATATATTTCTTGCGAAGACTTTTATCCAAAAATATGGCCTCTCTCCAAGGAAAAACCGAAGGCACTTTTCTATATATGTCTAAACCAGCCTCAATAGGAAAGGCTGTACTAAGAGTTAATACCTTTCCCTCGCCACCTGCTAGATGAGAGAGAAATTTTCCTATATTATGAATCCTTTGTGGTACAGACTGACTAAAGTTAAGTTTGCTTGTATACCAATACCAAGGTCCAGTAAGATATAAATTTATAATTAGACAAAAAGTCATCACGATTTTTAGTATATTAATGGGGTATAGTTCTGCAAGAATAATAATGCAAAAAATATATAGAGGGATTAAGTATTGATACCATACCGGGGCAGGTAATATGCATTGTATAGCTATAGTGAGAATGGTCAAAATCATAAATATTTTTTGTTTTGTTTTTATTTTAGTTACAAAAGCAATAGATATTGCCAAAATTAATATTAATCCCAAATCTGGGGAAAATTTAATAGCGTTATAAATAGATTTTATTCTTCCATCTATACCTAGATATTCTTTATATCCCATGAATATGTAGAAACTTTTTCTTTTTATCGGTTGAACTATAGTGTGGAAGGTAAAATTAAGCGGGTCTTTTATAAAGAAAAAAATTATTGGAATAGCTCCTAAAATTGTTCCTAAATAGAACTTTTTTATCTCTCTACTTTCGTCAATTAAAAAGCGAAAAGGTATAAACAGTAAAGCATAAGTTATGCGTATATCTGTAGCTATTGATAATAAAATGCCTACAAAAAAAGAAAGTTTTCTGGGACGAATAGCAAGATAAAAAGCAAGTATGGCTGCAAGTAATGCCAGATTATTAGGTCGAATTAGGCAGGTATTAAATACGATAAGCTTGCTAAATATGATGGTTCCTAAAGAAACAATGGACAAAATTATACTTTTTTTATATAATTTCCAGAAGATAATTATTGAGATTAGTAGAAAAGAAATACCAGCTAGGATGCGAATAGTTAGAAATTTGTAGCTACTGATTTTGTAAAATAATGAAGCTATATAAGGATAAAGTGGGGTATGGTTGTATGGAAAATCTTTGTATGGTAATAAACCTTTATTAACTAAATATGTTGCGGCTAGAAAATGATTTTCGTCATGATCAAAAGGTATAAATAATATCTGCTGGCTCAAAAAGTAGGTTAAAATGGTGGCTATGAAGCATAATAAAGCCCAGTTCAGATACTTTTTATTAATTTTTTGTTTAGTATCTTTTTGCATAATACCTTGACTCTGGTCCTTGCTTGTCAACTCGTAAGGTCTGCTCAAGAGATTTTACCTACACCCGTCATCGCGAGGCAACGTAGTCGTCCAAGTAATCTTGAGATTGCTTCATTCGTTTGCGCCAGAGATTACTTTGCTCACTACATTTGCTTGTCATAACGAGACCTTTGCAAAACACCTTTTCTTAAGGTCCGTTTGAGGATCCGTTCCCATTTTTCGTTTCGAAAAATGGGAACGGATCCCTTGCGCTTGTGCTTGCAATACTGATCTCCACAATTTTGCAAAGGTCTAATAACAATTAAAAAGGCCTCTCCATGGCAAAAAGTTTTTGCTTGTTACGACCATTTTCGAATATCATCTGTTTTGTACTACTTATAATAGCTCTTTTAAGGCTTTTTTGGTTAATTTATGTTTTGGGTTTATTTTTAAGACCTCAAGATAATATTTTTTTGCGCCTTTTGTGTCACCAATAGCTAGATAACAATTGCCTATATTATAAAGGGTATTGGCAATATAATCCTTTTTCTTTTCCAAAAATAATGCCCTCTTGAAATAGTCTATTGCTTTTTTGAATTTATTGTTTTCGTATAGTAGTAGGCCCATGTATTCATAATCTCTAGGGTCAGAATAATCTATTCTTTGGTCAAAATATATTTTTGCGTATTTTAGTCCTTCCTTGTACTTCTTTAAAAAGTAACACGTGCGTATTATGTATTTTAATGTAGTTAAATTTTTATTATTGTAATCTAGGCTTTTTTTGAGATATTTATATGCCTGTTTGTAGTTTTTTAAATTTATATACGTTATTCCTATATTAGTCATTACATTATAATCATATTTTCTCCTTTTCAGGGCTTCTAAAAAATATTGTAATGCTTTTTTGGGGTCTTTTTCGATATAAATTGATCCGAGTATATTTAATGCTTTTGCGCTTTCAGGAAAATTTTTGCTAACATATATTAGTTCTTCTATTAATTCCTTTAGTTCTTCTTTTTTGTTTTTTAATTCGTCTATCTTTATGTTTGGTCTATATATTTTTATAATTCTAATTTTTTTCTCTGTTGATAATAAATAATAATTATCGTCAAATCCAAGTAGATTATAATTTTTTTCTTTTATTAAATAAGATGCTAATTTTTTATTATTCGTTACTATTGTTTTGAAGTTGTATTTTTTGTCTGCTTTTGACCAAGCCAATCTTGGATATTCTTCTATCATTCTATATTCCCAATAAAAATTTGGAGTATATAGTGATGGCGTTCGTCCATCTATAAAAACTTTGTATTTAGGATATAATTTCCATATAAGAAAACCTCCTATTCCATATTGATTGAATATATTGTTAGGTAAATTGTTCTTTTTTATATATTCTGCAATATCTTTAGGATAATTTTCCCACTTTATGCCAAACCCCCATGATGCTCTTGTTTTTGGGGAGTTTATATTCTGTATTAAAAATATGCTAATTAGTATTATGCTTATTACTTTATATTTTAAAAGTATACTTTTATTTATTTTTAGCGATTCAGAAAATATTATAAATAATGGTGCACTTCCAAATGTTAGTAGCCCTATAAATCTACTATGTTTTATAGATAAATACAGTAATCCTGCTATCCATAAAATCCAAATCAATTTTTCTTTTTGTTTTATGATATATTTTTTGTTAGTTAGTAAGCTACCTATTATTCCTATTATTAATAACTGTAAAAACAGCAATTTATTTAATTTAAACGTAACAAGATTTATTGGTTTTAATGGTAGCCATTCTGCTATATATTTTGTTGCATCGTTTCCGGTATGAGAAAATAATACAAATTTTATTAGATCTATTCCGTATGGATTAATTAAGGTACATAATATTAATATGATAGTTATTCCAAGATATCTTTTTAGATCTTTCTCTTTTATTGCTTCTTGTATGGTCAAGTTTCGGTATTTTAAGCTAATCTCCAGGAGAAAAAATGTGCTTAATCCTAAACCTATAATGAAACTTCCATGTGTGTTTACCCATAATATATATACTATTATTAGTATTAAGTTCTCTTTTAAAATATTTTCTTTATTTTTGATCCTTAATAACAACATCCAAAAGATGCTGATATATAAAAAACTTAATATGTGTGGTCTCACGTTGAAACGAAATGAAGATGCCCATAAAACTAAAAGGCTTATTATCAGGGCTAAATCTTTTGGTAATCTGTTTTCTATAAATGTTTTTATTAAAACAAAGGTGCTTAGAGCTATTATTATAACTTTAAATATTATCAGCCCATTATATTTTCCTATTTGATATATTTTATAGATTATAACCTGGAATAACCATAAACTATCTATCCATTTTTTGTGTTCGAAAGTGTACGAAAAATAGTCTTTGTGAGGGATTATGTGTTTGCTTAGTATTAGCTTTCCTGTAGCTAGATGCCACCATATGTCAAAACAATAAATTTTTTTTATGGTTAAAAAGATTAAAGAGACAATTATGACTAAAATTAAATAAAAATAGCCTATTTTTTCGTATTTTTTCAGGTTTCTAAGGTTTTCCCGAATTTTTTGCATATTCAAGGTGTAGATTTCTACCTTTTTGGGTATTTTGGTTATTTATCGGAGGGATAATTGGGAGACTAAAGCGGCTTTAGGCAGGGCAGAAGGAGCTATAAGGGATAGCAATTTACCCTGTTTTTATTTATGGTGCATTTCACGGTTATCTCTTTGAGGGTAATGATATTGGAGCTGCTGATAGCTACTTGGTTGTTTGCTATGGATAAGACTATACTGTTTGAACCTATGGGGCAGGTATAGCTATTGTTGCTTAAATTATCGGCAATTTTAGAGGCCACAAAATCGGTTATACAGTCACTTATCGTCTGTTCTACATTGGCGGCGGCGGCGTTTTTTTTATATTTAGCAAAGGTAGGGATCGCTACGGTGGCTAAAAGACCTATTATGGCACATACTATAATTAGTTCTATTAAGGAAAACCCTCCTTTGTGCCTTTTCATGATCTTTCCCCCTTTGTTTACTATTAAGAGAGCATTTTTACCCGCCAAATCCTCATTACGAGGAGGCCCGCAGGGCCCACTAGCTCCTTGAGATTGTTTAGCTCACTAAGTTCGCTCGCCAAGACAGGACAGAGACACTTGCCATGACGAAAAGATGTCCGCTTGCCATGAACATGTTCAAGGTCCTGATGAATCTTTGGATGACAGGCGGGGCGAGACCCGCCTGTCAAGGAGATAATCCTTTACTAAGGATTACAGTTTACGCTGTTATTGGTGATGGTACAGCTTATCCCAGAAATCCCTTTTACCGTTACGGTCCCTGAGCCGCTTATTTGTCCAGTGGTGGCGTTTAGAGTTAAGGCTACTGTATTTGAACCCACTTGACAGTTGTAAGTAGTATTACCCTTTTCAGCGTAAAGGGCACCCAGTTCACTCATGCAGTTAGAAATGGTTGCCTCTGCATTGGCGGCAGCGGCATTTTTCTTGTACTTGGTAAATTGGGGTATGGCTACCGCGGCCAAAATACCGATAATGGCTACCACGATCAAAAGTTCGATCAAAGTGAAACCTTTTCTACTGTTTTTTCTTAAACTGTCTTTTCTGGTCCTCATGGCTGATCCTCCTTGTTTTTTAATTTTTTGAGGTGGCCACCTCGTTGCCTTTGTTGTTTTAAATAGAAGCAAATAGTATGCCATATTTTGAGACCTTATCGGGGAGTACTAATTCTAGAGGAGAGGCCAATGTCTACCGGCACTGCCTGTAAGAAGGGACTTTTTTAAGACAAAAAGTGTCCTTTACGGTCATTTTTTGTCTCAAGAGAAAAGGACAATTTTTGTCACTACAGAGACAAAAATTTTAAAGCTGATCGCGGTAAAGGACGAACCTATGGGTGGGAGGTTTGTCCATGTTTGCCCCACAACCCAACGAAAACAAGCAAAAGATTTTGATCATAGATGACGATCAGGCCCTTAGGGAATTTTTGGAGATCTTTTTGCTCAAGGAAGGCTTTGACGTATATACCGCTAACGATGGGCACGAGGCCTTGCAGTTATTGACGAAAAAGACGGTGGATTTGGTCCTGGCCGATATCAAGATGCCCAAACTAGATGGGATATCCTTTTTAAAGGCCCTAAGGCAAAGGGGTATAGAGGTTCCGGTAATTATGATCACGGCCTTTGCTTCGCTTGATTCGGCAGTGGAGGCCAAACGCCAAGGGGCCTTTGATTACGTTTCTAAGCCCTTTAAGCTGGACGACCTGCGGCGTTTGGTGCAAAAGGCCTTGGCCCACTCCGAAGGAGGGCGCGAGCAGGTCTCGGGAAGACATGAGTTTATGGGTATTATCGGCCAGAGCCCGGCCATGAGGCGCATTTTTGAAATACTCCCCCGCATAGCCAAAGTCCCTTCCAATGTGCTCATAACCGGAGAATCAGGCACGGGTAAAGAACTCATTGCCAGGGCCATCCACCGACTCTCTCCCCGTCAAGAGGGTCCTTTTGTGGTGGTAAATTGTGGCGGTATACCAGCAAATCTCCTGGAAAGCGAGCTTTTTGGTTATAAGGCTGGAGCCTTTACCGGGGCCAATAAGGAAAAGCCTGGTCTTTTTGCCCTGGCCCAAGGCGGGACAGTCTTTTTAGACGAGGTGGGCGAGCTCCCTCCAGAGCTACAAGTAAAGCTCTTGCGGGTGGTACAAGAGAAGAGCTTTCTACCGTTGGGGGCCACTAAAGAGGTGAAGCTAGATGTACGCATTATCTCTGCCACTAATCGTGATTTAGAACGTGAGGTCTTAGAGGGACGCTTTCGGGAAGACCTATATTACCGCTTAAACGTGATCTCTATCCATTTGCCGCCCTTAAGAGAGCGGCGCGAAGATATTCCCCTGTTGGTTGACCACTTTTTGAAGAAATACGCCCAAAAATTGGGCAAAAATATTGAAGGTATCTCTGAATTTGCCCTGAAGGCCCTCATGGAATATGACTTTCCGGGCAATGTAAGAGAATTAGAAAACATTATCGAGCGCTCTATGGCCTTGGAGTTGGGGCCCCTTATCCTTCCCGAAAGCCTCACGCTGGCCCAAAAAAAGGTACAAGACAAAAATTGTTCTTTAGGCCCCACTGCTTTTCAGATTGAGCTCCCTGAAGGGGGGATTGACCTGGAGCAGATCTTGAACAGTATCGAGATATCCCTCTTAAAACAGGCCCTAGAACGTACTAAAGGCAATAAGACCGAGGCGGCCAAACTCCTGGGGCTTAATTTACGTTCTCTCAGGTATCGCCTGGCGAAGTATGGGCTATGACGAATATCTGGGCACCAAACCTGTGGCGCTTTCAGCTCTTGCGTATTTTGTTAGTCGTCTGTGGCCTGTTCTTTTTCTGGTGGACGTATAACTCGGCGGTGTCCTTCTTTGCCCCGTGGGTGATTGGTCCTATTTTTGTCCTCTTACTTACCGGCAGTGTAGTCTTTTTTTACCGGAACCACCCCCGTTGGGTATGGTTCCTGTGGTTCGAACTGGTAATAGACACTTTATTAATTAGCCTGATTATTATAGGTTCGGGGGGGCGTAACAGTCCCTTGGTTTTTCTTTACCCCCTTTTGATCTTTGTGGGAACTTTGTTTTTGGGGCCTCGGGGGGCCGACATACTTACGGGTTTGACTCTTGGTTGCTATATCTTCATTTACTGGGTCTCTGGGCCCTTGGAGCTTTCTTCCTTTAATTTAATGCGCTTTTTTATTACCGTGGGGGGGATGGGTCTTTCTGGCCTTTTGGCCTTGCGTTTTGCCGAAGAGCTCGCCCATAGTAAACAAAGGATAGAAGAGACCCGGGCCGCCCTCTACCAGATCGAAGAATTGTATCAACACATCATGCGTTCCATGGCCTCGGGGTTGATTATTACAGATCTAAAAGGGGTTATTACCTCCAGTAACCAGAAGGCAACCGATATCTTGGGACAAGACCTGAAAGGCAAACATTTAATAGATGTTGTCCCCGGCTTAGACCTAAGCCGGGAACAGAATCGCGGAGAACTTGTTTTACCCCGCGGGGAGAAGAAACTCTACCTAGGCTATAGCCTTTTCCCTTTAAAAGACGAAAAAGACGACGTTTTTGGCTATGGGCTCTTGTTTCAGGACATTACCCATATCAAAGAGCAGGAAGAAAAACTTCGCCGAGCAGAACAGCAGGCCGCCTTAGGGACCATGGCTGCTGGTTTGGTCCACGAGATCAAAAACCCTTTGGCCTCTATTTCCGGGGCTATCCAGTTGTTAAAAGAAGCTTCTCTGGTAACCCCCCAGGGCCAACGGCTGATGAATATCTTGGAGCGCAGCTGTAATCGACTTGATGAACTGGTCACTAACTTTCTCTTTTTTGCTAAACCCGGCGGTGGGGAAAAAAAGATATTCTCCTTAAAGGAACTCTGTGGGGAGCTTTTGGAAGAGCTCTCTTGTGATCCAGCCCTGGCCAGAGTAAAAGTAGACCTGCATTTGCCGTTGGTAAAAATTCGAGGTGATCCAGGGCGCTTTAAGCAGGTATTAGCCAATCTACTGTTAAACGCCGCCCAGGCCTTGGAAGACACCCCTGAGCCCCAAATAGAGATATCCTTTATCCAAGACCAAGATAGTCCCTTTTGGCGTCTTATCGTTAAAGATAACGGGCCTGGTATCCCCGAAAGGATACTGCCCCGGATATTTGAACCATTTTTTACCACTAAAGAAGACGGCACTGGTCTGGGCCTCTCGGTGGTCTATAGCCTGGTAAGGGCCTGGGGAGGTCATATAGAAGTAAGTAGCCAGGAAGGAAAAGGCACTACTTTTACTTTGATTCTGCCACAAAGTTTGCTCTTGTCCTGAAAGATGTTATACCTCCCCTTTTTCCGGCACGGCTTCCGTGATCATTGTCTCCTATCTCGGTTATCCACACCCGTTTTAATAGCCCTCTAAGTATCCTTTTTTTCGAAATATGCCCCACCTTCTACCACCTAAAAAAACGCAAATTTGAATCAATATTTTGTACTAAATCAAAATAGGTATACTATATATTGTATATTAAGTTTTCACTTGACATTTCCGATAGCCTCTTACTAGGTTGTAGTGGTACAAAGTGGTAATAAAGTGGCCGGAGGTGGTTTATTGTTTCGTGGGCGCTCTCAACATAATTTGGATGCCAAAGGGCGCCTTAGTATACCGGCCCGCTTTCGTGAGGTATTGCGCGAGCGTTACGGTAATGCAGGGCTCATCATCACGAATTTGCCGGACTGTTTGGTGGCTTATCCCTGGCCCGAATGGCAGAAGCTAGAAGAGAAGTTACTGAGTTACCCGGTAGATCCACCAGAATTGCGGCTGTACAAGCGATATTTTTTGGGTTCTGCGGAAGAGTGTTTCCCTGACCGTCAGGGCCGGATACTGATCCCTGGCCACCTCCGCAAAGAAGCAGGAATAAATCGAGAGGTGGTGCTCCTTGGTATGCTCAACCACTTCGAAATTTGGAGTCCAGAACGCATCGAGCCCGAATTCCAGAGGGCCCGTGAAAATTTCGTCGAACTCTCAAGGTTCGTCTCTGAACTCGGTTGTCGAGACGCCTGAGCACGAATCTGTTCTCCTGGATGAAGTGCTGCATTGGATGAGAGTGCGCCCAGGGGGGCTCTATGTAGACGGTACCGTGGGCCTTGGCGGACACAGTGCGGCTATTTTAGAGCATTCTTCTCCAGATGGGTTCCTTGTGGGGTTTGAATGGGATGAAGCTTCCAGGCTTTTGGCGCTAAAGCGCTTGCAGCGCTTTAAGGGGCGTTTTGTCCTGGTGCGAGAGAACTTTGCCCGTATGGGCGAAGTCCTCCAAGAGTTACAAAAAATCCCGGTCACAGCCATTTTGGTTGATTTGGGGCTTTCTTCCTACCTTTTAGAAGGTTCTGGTCGGGGATTCAGTTTTTTACGGGATGAAGTGCTGGATATGCGTATGGATGACCGTTTTGAGCAGACCGCCCGAGACTTGGTAAATACTTTGCCTGTACCGCTATTAGAAGAGTTGCTTCGCTCTTACGGAGAAGAAAGATTTGCCAGGCGCATTGCCAAGGCCATTGGAGAAAGACGCAAATCTAAACCCATAGAGACTTCCAAACAACTGGCGGAGGTTGTTTGGCGTGCGGTGCCACCCAGTGTGCGCTATAAACGTTTACACCCAGCCACACGGACTTTTCAGGCCTTGCGTATTGCGGTTAACCGCGAGCTTGAAAATTTGAAACGCTTCCTAGAGACTGCTCCTGACTGTCTGGCCACTGGGGGTCGCTTGGTGGTTATTTCTTTTCACTCCCTGGAAGATCGCTTGGTCAAGCAGGCTTTTAAGGCAGATAAGCGTCTTAAAGTACTAACGAAAAAGCCCATAGTGCCGAGTGCGGAGGAGGTGCGTCGAAATCCTCGATCAAGGAGTGCCAAATTGCGTGTGGCGGAAAAAATTTAAGGGAGGACGCCATGGCTATGGTTTCACACGGCACTAGTTTGTACACCTTTAGTCCAAGGAGCAGGCGTCGGGGCAAGGCGCAACGTTACTCCCTGGTCCATTGGGGATACAGATTGCTCCTGCTCGTGACCCTGGGTCTATTTTTTTGGGGCCTGGGCTACTTGGGGTTTGAATACTACCAATTGCGTCAATTAAAGGGAGAAATTAGGGCCCTTTCCGCGCAAAATAGCCGTCTTGAGGCCCTTTACGGGAAGCTAACGAGTAAAGAGGTGGTTTACGCCAAGGCCAGGGCTTTGGGGCTTTGGGAACCAAAAGCAGAACAGATCGTGAGGTTAAAGAAATGAAAAGGGGTTGTTTAACAGGTCTGTTGGTGGCTTTTGGTCTCTTATTCTTTCTGGTCTCAAGCCTGTTTTGCCGCCAGCCCGAGGTGTTTAATACCCCTGCCAGGGCCCGGGGAGATATATACGATTTTGAGGGGCGTGTTTTGGCCACTTCAAGGCCCCAGAGGGGGCTTTTTGTAGATCCTCGCTCTTTTGTGGCTACTACAGAGAACATAAAGCTTTTGGCGCAGATAGCAGGGCTTAAGCCAGAGGCCTTACGTGTACTTTTGGTCCAAAAAGCGGGGCCTTTCCTCTTAAAGGAAAATATTTCGGCCACGGAGGGACAAAAATTAGCCGGCTTGTCTGGAGTTTTTTCGCTCACCTACTTTAAACGTATCTATCCCTTTATAGAAAGTACGGGTTCGCTTATCGGGAAAGTAAGTTCCTTGGGTCGGGGAGTGTTGGGGTTGGAAGCGGCCTACGATTCCTTCCTGTCTCGTCCACGCAGTTCTTTACGCACGGCCATAGATCTTGATTTGCAACAGGATCTGCAAAAAGAGTTAAATAAGGCCCTAAAGGTGTTTCACGCCCGGGAAGGGGGGGCCGCCATGCTTGATGTAGCTTCTGGTCGTCTCTTGGCCCTGGTCTCTACTTCGTCTCTAAACCCGTTATTAACAGACACTGTTTCTCTCCAGGCCCTCTCCAAGACCCTGGACAAGGCCTTTGGTCAGAGTAGTTATGAAGACCGGGCCGCTTTTTTACGGAACCTTGGTTTTGGAAGCCCCACCCATATAGACCTGGGGGGAGAAAAAACAGGCCTGTTACCCTTACAGATAGCCCGATATACCGAGGTACAGGCCACTCCCTTACAGATTTTAAGAGCCCTTTCCACCTTGGCCAGTGGGCAACGTCGTCCCCTCAGGGTGGCCTTTGAGGTCCACGTGCAGAAAAAGGCCTATTTAATACCCCCCAAAGGTCAGGAAGTCTCCGGCCTCAAACCACTTAGATACGGGGGCCTGTGGTGGTCAGGGGGGAATCGTCGTCGGGGATACTTTTTCTTGGCTGGACTTTGGCCCCGCAGACACCCACGAGTGGCTTACGTCATGTATGTCAAGGGGGTAAAAGTATGGGGGCTTCCGGTCTACCCCTCCCGGCTTTGTCCCCAAAAGGCCTTAGAGGCCTATGTCAAAACTTTTGGCCGTTCTAGTACGTCCAAGGCGATGGCCAAAAATGTGATGCCCGATGTGACCGGGCTTACCCTTCGGGCTGCTTTGGAGAGACTTGCTCCGTTGGCCATCAAGGTGCGCTACAGAGGGTTTGGCGTCATAGTCAAGCAGTGGCCACAACCAGGTACGCCCTTAAAAAACGTAAGGGAGTGTAAGTTAGTCCTTCATGAAGATGTTTGAAGTCTTGCTTAAGGGTTTAGATTGTCGGCTTATAAGGGGTGCGCAAACCCCCATATTCGGGCTTACAGACGATTCTCGAGAGGTAAAGCCCGGTTGGGCCTTTGTGGCCTGCAGGGGGCAGAGTCGAGACGGACACGAATTTATTGCCGAAGCCCTAAGCCGTGGGGCCCGGGCCCTGATAACCGAAAGGGTTGTTGCGGTGCCTGAAGGGGTGGCCCTGGCTGTGGCCCCGGATACGCGGGCGGTTTTAGGAGAGCTTGCCGCCAGGTTTTACGATTTCCCGGCTCAACGATTGACGCTCATAGGCATTACCGGTACCAACGGGAAGACCTCTGTGGCGTGGTTTGTCAGAGAAATGCTCAGGGGCCTGGGACAAGGGGTTGGCCTTTTAGGCACTATTCATTACGATTTGGGTACACGACGTCTACCGGCCCGCGAAACCACACCTGGGTGTGTGAGATTGCACCGCTATTTGGCCGAAATGGTTCGTGCAGGGCTAACCCACGCGGTAATGGAGGTCTCTTCCCACGCCCTAGACCAGGATCGTATAAATCCTCTGAGGTTCCAAATTGCGGTCTTTACGAATCTTTCAAGGGATCATCTCGATTATCATCGAGACATGGAGGCCTATTTTCAGGCCAAAAAAAAATTATTTGGTCGATACTTACTTTCTCAGGGCAAGGCCGTGGTCAATGTCTCAGATCCATGGGGCCGACGTTTAGCTTTAGAGCTTGGCGGGCAAGCGATTAGGGTAGGGGAGGGTACTGCCTTAAGGGGCAGTATCGAAGCACGCGAACCCGGGGGGTATCGATTTGTCCTGGAATATCAGGACCGACGTTATACCTTGGCAACGCGGCTCTATGGTGATTTCCAGTTGGAAAATCTCCTCCTGAGCGTGGCCGTGGGTCTTGCCCTGGGGTTCCCTCTGGAAGAAATAGGGGCTTCTCTGTCAGGGATTAGTGCCCCTCCTGGTCGGTTGGAGTTGGTGGCCTGCTACAGAGGAGGCCTTGTTTTTATAGATTATGCCCATACTCCCGGCGCCCTAGCCAGTGCCTTGCAGAGCTTAAGGCCCTTGGTGCGTAATCGTCTCGTATGTATATTTGGTTGCGGAGGGCAAAGAGATAGGGGCAAACGCCCTCTTATGGGCGAAGTAGCGGCCCTTCTGGCCGATAAAGTGGTCCTTACCTCGGACAATCCTAGAGGGGAACCTCCGGAAGAGATTGTTGCTCAGATTCTAAAGGGTATTCCACCTACCAAGGAGCCTGAAGTCATTCTGGATAGGCGGGAGGCCATTTATACCGGCTTAAAAGACCTTAAAGAGGGTGATGTTTTGTTGATCGCCGGCAAAGGGCATGAAGACTATCAAGAAATCGCTGGTATTAGATACCCCTTTTCTGATCAGGAGGTAGTACGCGAATTCCTGTTTACGGAGGGAAGATGATTATCACTACCGAAGACATAGTCCGCGCCACAGGCGGATTATTGCTCAATGGAGATATGGGGATTTCCTTCCCCAGGGTTTCGAGAGATTCCCGGGATATAAGACCAGGAGACCTTTTTGTGGCCCTTAGAGGCCAACGTTTTGACGGACACGATTTTGTCCTGGAGGCCATAGAAAAAGGGGCCAAGGGGGTCATGGTCTCTAGTTGGCCTGAAAGACTCAATATATTCGAGGTCCACCGGGCCATATCCATTATTCAGGTAGAGGACACGACAAAGGCCCTGGGGGACCTGGCTGCTTATGTGCGCAGAAGATTTTCGGGCCCTGTAGTAGGGATTACGGGCTCTTTCGGGAAGACCACCACTAAAGAACTTTTGGTCAAGATACTGGGGCAGCGCTTCAAAGTGGCCAAGAGCCCGGGTAACTATAATAATCTCATTGGTCTTCCCTTGTCGATCCTAAACGCCCCTCCTGAGGCCGAGGTCATGGTGCTTGAATTAGCCACCAATGAGCCAGGGGAAATAGCCAGGCTCACAGAAATAGCGGCTCCTTCGGTGGCCTTATTAGTGGGCGTAGGGCCGGCCCATTTAGAGGGGCTTAAAGACCTCTCTGGTGTGCTTCAGGAAAAGTTGGCCCTCTTTCATACCAGCCCTGAAGGGACACGATGTATCTATCCCTTTGATCAGATCGAGGTACGACAGGCCTTGGCTCCTCTCTCCCACAGGCCACTTTTGAGTTTTGGTTTTTCAGAGGGGGCTGACGTCAGGGCCACGGATATAGCCTACGATCTTTCTGGCACCACCTTCATCTTGGCCTATCAGGGCGAACAAATACAGGTTACTTTACCCCTTTTAGGTCGTCACTTTGTCCACGATGCCTTGGCGGCCGCAGCCGCGGCCCTAAGTCTGGGGCTTACCCTTAGAGAAATTTCAGCAGGTCTTGCCGAGGGTAAGACCCTGGAACAGCGCTTGGAGCTCAAACAGATAAAAGGGCACTTGATTTTAGACGACACTTATAACGCCAATCCCTCTTCCCTCCAGGCGGCCTGTGAGGTAGTAGGACATTTCCGCAAAAGCTTTTCCAAGGCTATAGCGGTGGTGGGCGACATGAAAGAACTTGGGCCGGATTCTGCCCGGTTTCATCGGGAAGCTGGGGCCCTTTTGGCCGAGACTTTTGACTATGTTTTGGGCCTGGGGGAATGGGCCCAAGAATTAGCCTATGGGGCCCGGCAAAAGGGGGAGGCCTTCGCCGATAAGGAGACCCTGTGGCAGCGGTTAAGCCAGCTGCTTAGAAGTCCCTCGTTGATCCTGGTTAAAGGATCGCGGGCCATGCGCATGGAAGACATTATTCGGAAGTTAGAGGAGGCCTAGGTGTTTTATCACCTCCTTTATCCCTTACATGAATGGTGCGGGGTGTTTAACGTCTTTCGCTACATCACTTTTCGCACCATATACGCCATTATCACTGCGGGGTTGCTGGTCTATTTTTTGATGCCCCGCTTTATAACCCTTATGAAGGCCAAACAGTTTGGGCAAATCGTCCGTGAGATTGGGCCAGACCATCAACACAAGGCCGGTACCCCTACCATGGGAGGGGTGGTCATCATCTTGGCCGTGGTAACAAGTGTGCTCTTATGGGGAAACCTAAATAATGTCTATCTTTGGGCCTCTCTTACGGTGTTTGTGCTCTTTGGTATTATAGGTTTTGTAGATGACTGGCAAAAGATTATCCACAAGAGAAACCTAGGGCTTAGAGCCAGGCAAAAACTTATTCTCCAAACCCTCATAGCCATAGGTTTTCTCTGCTTTATTGTCCATTTGGGCTCCTTTGATACCAGGCTTTCTGTGCCGTTTTTCAAGACCTTCCGACCTGATATAGGTATTTTTTATTTCCCTTTGGTGGTGGTTATCTTGGTAGGCTCATCTAACGCCGTTAACTTGACCGACGGGTTAGATGGTCTAGCCATAGGACCGTTTATTATTGTGGCCTTGGTTTATATGCTATTTGTCTATTTAGCCGGTCACGCGCGTTTGGCTGCTTATTTGCAAATAGCTTATGTCCCTGGAGCAGGAGAGTTGTCCATTTTTTGTGGGGCCTTGGTGGGCGCAGGACTCGGATTTTTGTGGTACAACGCCTATCCCGCAGAGATTTTTATGGGAGATGTAGGTTCTCTTTCTCTCGGGGCGGCCTTGGGGACGGTGGCCGTGGTCGCCAAACAAGAGCTCCTTTTGGCCCTTGCTGGAGGAGTCTTCGTAGCCGAGGCCCTTTCGGTCATTATTCAAGTAACCTATTTTAAAATTACCGGGGGGCAGAGGATCTTTCTTATGGCCCCCTTGCATCATCACTTTGAAAAAAAGGGGTGGCCAGAGCCCAAAATTATCGTAAGATTTTGGATCATTGCGGCCCTTTTGGGATTAGTGGCTCTGAGTACGCTAAAATTGCGCTAAAGGTTTTTTTATGAAGGGTAAACTTGATCTTAAAGGTAAAAAGGTAGTGGTGGTAGGTTTTGGTCGTTCGGGACAGGCGGCCACAAGGCTCCTGTTGCGGCAGGGGGCCAGGGTTGTGGTGTCGGAAAGACGGCCAAAGAAGGATTTTGCCCCGGGCATGATCCGAAACCTTCAAGAATCAGGGGTGATCTTTGAGTGGCAAGACCATAACCCCAAAACTCTTCAGCAGGCCGATTTAGTGGTGGTAAGCCCGGGTGTCCCTTTGGCTGTTTACGCCCCTGCCGTAGCGGTGGGGGTGCCTGTAATCGGAGAGTTGGAGCTGGCTTGTCGTTTTTTGGAAGGGCCTAAAGTGGTAGCCATTACCGGTACCAACGGTAAGACCACCACCACGGCCATGGTGGCTGATATTTTACGTTTCTCTGGTTTTAAGGTCTTTATTGGGGGGAATTACGGTACTCCTTTGTCAGAATTTGTGGTGACCCGTCAGCGGGCAGATTATGTGGTGCTTGAAGTCTCCAGTTTTCAACTGGAGACCACGGTTAGTTTTGCCCCTGATGTGGGGCTCCTTTTGAATATCACCCCTGACCACCTGGAGCGGTATCTTTCTTTTGAAGATTATGCCCGTACCAAATGGTTTCTATTTGCACACCAACGCGAGGATCAAATAGCCATTATTCCCAAGGAGATAGTTGATCCAGAAGGCCGGCGTGAGACCTTGCCTGGGCGGGTCTTCACTTTCGGTCCAGACAAGACCTGTAACGCCTGGTTAAGTGAGGGGGGTTTTAGCCTTAAGGTCTCCCCTTACCACATTGTAGAAGACTATACCTTTGCGGGGTTTAAGCTCTTGGGAGAGCACAATCGGCTCAATTTTGTGGCGGCGGCCTTAACGGCCCGTTTAGCCGGGGCTCAGGCCCAGGGTGTTAAGCGTGCCTTGGAGAGTTTTGTGGGGTTCCCGCACCGTCTGGAATATATAGGCTGTTTTGGGGGAGTTTACTTTGTTAATGATTCCAAGGCCACCAATGTAGACGCCACGGTCAAGGCCTTAGAGGGGCTTAGCGGGCCTATAATCTTGATTTTAGGGGGCAAGCACAAGGGCGCTTCGTATATCCCCTTGGCCCCTCTTATTCGGGAAAAGGTGCGTCTTCTCATCCTGATGGGTGATTCGCGGCATAAGATGGCCGAAGAGCTACGCGATTTGACGCTTACCCGTATAGTCCCGAGCCTGGAGGAGGCAGTGGCCTTGGCTATTTCGGAGGCCACCGCTGGAGATACGGTGCTTCTCTCGCCTGCGGCAGCAAGCTTTGACCAGTTTGAAAACTTTCAGGAGCGGGGAGACGTATTTAGGGAGATCGTTTTGGCTTATGCCCCCGAATATTTGGGTGAAGACGAACGAGTAAAAAGGGTTACGTACCATTGAAGAGGGAGGGTCTGCGTTTGGTTATTGCTGGTGGAGGCACAGGAGGACACCTCTTCCCAGGGTTAGCTGTGGCTGAAGAAGTAGTGGCCCAGGGGGGGCAGGTACTCTTTGTGGGTTGTGGACGCAAGGTGGAAGAGCTCGCCCTGGCCAAGACCCCCTTTGCGGTGGAGACCTTGAACGCAGAGGGGCTTTTGGGACGCCCCCTCTTTGCCAAGGTACGGGCCTTGGGCAAGATGACCATGGCGGTGATCAAGGCCCTAAAGATTGTGCAAGGTTTTAATCCCCAGGTAGTCCTGGGGGTAGGGGGGTACGCCTCGGTCCCGGTGCTTATGGCAGCGAAGATGCTTCGGCTACCTTGTGCTATCCACGAGCAGAATTCTATCCCAGGTGTAGCCAACCGTGTCTTGGCCCGGTTGGCTAACAGGGTGTTTGTGTCTTTTAAAGAGGCCGAGGCCTTTTTCCCGGCAAGTAAAGTAAGGCATACGGGCAATCCCGTGCGCAAGACTTTAAAAGGGCCTTATCCTCGCGAGCACAAAGGTTTAGGATTGTTGATTACCGGAGGTAGTCAAGGTGCCCGCGCCCTAAATGAGCTTGCTCTCCAGGTGGTTCCCGGGCTTATTAGACGGTTTCCGGGGCTTTATGTGATTCACCAGACCGGTTTCAAAGACTATGACCGGGTGTCTTCGATCTATCAGGTCCAGGGGCTTAAGGTAAAGGTATTTCCTTTTATAGAGGATATGGCCTGGGCGTACGCCCAGGTCGACCTGGTAATTTGTCGGGCCGGGGCTACCACCATAGCTGAGCTTTGTAGCCTTGGTAAACCGGCCATTTACATACCATTTCCATACGCCACTCATAGCCATCAGGAACGTAACGCAGAGGTGGTAGTGGCCAACGGGGCAGGAGTGATGTTTCGCGAAAGGGACCTCACGGCAGAGGTGCTCTTGGAGACGGTGATTGCTTTATTGGAAGACGATCAACGTCGAGAGCGCATGGCTCAGGCCGCCCGTGAGGTGTTCCCTGCTCGTCCGGTAGAAAGAATCTTAAAAGAAATGGAGGCGCTGGTAGGACATGTTGGAGCATAAGAAATATCACTTCATCGGCATTGGTGGCATAGGCATGAGTGGGCTGGCCAAACTCCTTTTGAGTCTGGGGTTTGAGTTAAGCGGGTCTGATTTGTCCCGCAGCGAGATTACTCGCCAACTAGAACGTCAGGGGGCCAGGATATTTTATGAACACCGGCCTCAAAACGTGCACGGTGCCGAGGTAGTGGTCTATTCCTCGGCGATCAAAGAAGACAATCCAGAGTTAAAAGAGGCCCGAAGATTAGGTTTAAAGGTAATCCCCCGGGCCGCCATGTTGGTAGAGATTATGAAACTCCACCAGACCAACATATTGGTGGCCGGGGCCCATGGTAAGACCACCACCTCTTCTATGGTGGCTTCGGTGCTCACGGCCGGGGGGCTAAACCCCACGGTGGCTGTTGGAGGTAAAGTAAACGGCTTTGCGGGAAACGCTTGGCTTGGCAGGCGCGAGTATCTGGTGGCCGAGGCCGACGAAAGCGATGGGTCTTTTCTCCAAATGACACCAGACATCGCGGTGGTAACCAATATAGACAAAGAACACCTAGACTTTTATCCAGATCTGGCGGCGATCAAGGAGGCCTTTAGGTCCTTTTTGGGAAGGTTACGTCCTGGAGGGCAGGCGGTTGTCTGCGGAGAAGACGCTGTCTTACGCAGCCTGATAGAAGACTTAGCCATCCCTGTGGTCACCTATGGTTTTTCTCCCGCGACCACCCTGCAGGCCAAAGTATTGACTGGGGGGCCGCGGCCGCGATTTAAGGTCTTCTTAAAAGGGAAAGAGTTGGGCGAGGTTTCTATTAGAGTCCCTGGAGAACACAATATCTTAAACGCCTTGGCCGCCCTAGGGGTGGGGTTACACCTTGGGGTGCCTTTTGCGGACCTTTGCCAGGGGTTGGCTAATTTTTATGGTGTTCGGCGGCGGTTAGAGTTTAAGGGGCAGATCAAAGATGTTTGCGTAGTGGACGACTACGCCCATCACCCCACCGAGATCCGGGTTACCATTAAGGCCCTACGGGAGGCCTATCCCCGGAGACGTTTAGTGTTGCTGTTTCAGCCCCATAGATATTCCCGTACCAAGGCCCTTTTTGAGGAATTTGTCCGGGCCTTTGATGGGGTAGATCTCCTCCTGATCACGGAGATATATCCGGCTTCGGAGTTACCTATCCCTGGGGTTAGTGGCGAGAGCCTTTTTAAGGCCTTATCTGAGCGCAGGGGGGGGGATACCTTTTTTGCCGAGACCAAAGAGCTCCTACTGGCGCGGGCCCTGTCTTTGATTGAGCCGGGTGATCTTGTGGTTACTATGGGAGCTGGAGACATCTACCGGGTAGGGGAGGCCTTGATACAAGAACTTGGCGTTCGGCAGGAGGTGGCCTAGGGTGCAAGCATTACTGAGGGCATATCGCGAACACGGTCTTCCCTTTTTTGAGGGTGTAACCCTGGCCCCTTATACTACTTTGCGTGTAGGGGGTCCGGCCCGGTGTTTGGTGACTCCTAAAGATTATCAACAGGCCTGTCTAGCGGTGGATTTGGCCTTTAAGGTCGGCGTGCCGGTCTTTTTCCTGGGCGGTGGTAGCAACCTTTTGGTACGCGATGGGGGAATGCCTGGGGTAGTGGTTGATCTGAAAGGCCTTAATCAATTGCGTTACCTGGGAAAAGGTTTGGTGGAGGCCGAAGCAGGTGTAAGTCTGGGGGCCCTTTTGCGTTTCTGCCATCAAAAAGGTCTAAGCGGCCTTGAATTTTTGGCCGGGGTGCCGGCTACCGTGGGGGGAATAGTCCGCATGAATGCCGGGGCCTTTGGTTATGAAGTAAAAGACCTCCTGCAAGAGGTTACCGTCTGGCATGGGGGACAGGTGGAGACCCTCCGAGCCCCAGACTTAAAATTTGTTTACCGTTGTTGGGGTGGCCCTTCCGGGGCCCTGATTCTAAAGGCCTTATTCCTTTTTCGTCCTTTACCACCAGAGGACATAGAAGAACGCCTACGTTATTTTCTGGGCCGACGTCGTGATCGGCAGCCTGTTGGAGAGGCCACTGCCGGGTGCATATTCAAAAACCCAGAGGGTATCGCGGCAGGCTTTCTTCTGGACAAGATAGGGTTAAAGGGCTTTACCCATGGTCGCGCCCATTTTTCGCGAAAACACGCCAATTTTATCGTAACTAAAAAGGGGGCCAAGGCGGAGGACGTTTTGTTCTTGATAGATAAGGCCAAAGAAGAGGTCATGAGGGCCTTTGGGATCGAGCTTAGGGAGGAGGTGGTTGTTGTTGGTGAAGCCTAGAAAACAAGGCTTTTATCAGATATTGGTGGGCCTTTGTTTTTTTGCCCTGGGGGCCTTTGGCTTCTATTGGGTACACCACTCCAGCAGTTTTGCTTTGCAAGATATAGAAATTGACCTGCCCGCTAATCCCTATATTTCCAAAAAGCAGGTATTGATCCTTAGCGGTGCTCCCTTGGGGCAAAACCTGTTTAGGCTTGATCTGAGGCGTATTGAGAGACAACTGGAGGCCCATCCGTGGGTGGCCAGGGCCTTTGTGTCGCGGAGGCTGCCTGATGGGCTCTATATAAAGATCACTCTGGAAAAGCCCGTGGCCATGGTGGCCACCCCTAAAGGGGTCTATTTGGTAAACCAGCAGGGGAGGCTTTTTGCCCCGGCTCTTCCCCTCCAGATGAAAGACTACCCGGCGTTGGCCGGGGTGTCGTCCCAAGAAATTGCGGCCCGAAGCCTCGACCAACGCTACAGGCCTTTATTAAAACTTTTGGCATACTTGCGTAAACATGATCAATATCTACCCTGCTACGCCAATATCTCCCAAATAAAACTCTTAAAAGAGGGCTTTGTGCTCCTTACCCGCGATGCCATCTTGGTGCGCTTCCAGGGCCTGGATTTTGCTACTTTGTGGCGTCAATACCGCTATTTAGACCGTATTATGGCCTATCTGTACGATACCAAACAGTACAGCAGGGCCAAAGTTATTCGTTTTGATTATCCCAAGGGTCGGGCAGCCATAAGTTTTAAGGAAGGTTAGAGAAATGGTAAAGGACGACATAGAACCAATAGTGGCTCTTGATATAGGGACCACCAAGATTTGTTGTTTAGTGGCGGTGGAAAAAGAAAGCGGGCTTCAGGTATTGGGTATGGGCATGGTAGGCTCTGCGGGTCTGCGGCGTGGCGTGGTAGTAAACATTGAAAGTACGGTTAGTGCTATAGTCCAGGCCGTGCAACAGGCGGAAGAACAGTGTGGAGAGGAGATACAAAACGTCATTATTGGTATTGCTGGTACCCACATACGGAGTCAGAAGAGTAACGGAGTTATCCCCTTAAAATATGGCGAAGTAACCGAAGAGGACGAACAACGGGTCATCGAGGCGGCGCGGGCCATAAATTTACCCAACGATCGTATAATCCTGCACGCCATTCCTGAAGAATACATTGTGGACGATCAGCGAGGGATTGAACAGCCCGTGGGAATGAGCGGGGTGCGTCTAGAGGCCAAGGTGCATATTGTTACCGCTGGCTCTTCGGCGGTACAAAACTTGATCAAGTGTGTGGAAATGGCGCACTTAGAACCCGAGGCAGTGGTCTTACAGCCTTTGGCCTCGGCGGAAGCCGTACTCACCGAAGAAGAAAAACAGCTGGGCGTGGCCCTTATTGATTTTGGAGGTGGTACTACAGATATAGCCATATTTTTAGAGGGGGCTATGCGCTATACCACAGCAGTGGGGGTAGGGGGACAGATCCTTACCAGCGACCTCACTGTGGGGTTACGTACCACCATGAGTGCGGCTGAACGCCTGAAGTTGCAATATGGGTGTTGTTTGGCGCCTTTGGTCCCTCGCGAGGAATATATAGAAGTTCCCAGTTTAGGGAATAGACCCGCGCGGAAACTCTCACGTCAGATATTGGCCGAGATCTTAGAACCCCGCGTAGAAGAGTTACTGGAGATACTGAATACGGAGCTGGAGCGTTCCGGACTTAAGCCTCGTTTGGGTTCAGGAGTAGTCATAACGGGTGGTTCGGCCTTATTACCAGGCCTTTTAGAGATGGCCGACCAGATATTTGAGCTTCCCACGCGGATAGGTTACCCCGTGAAACTGCCGGGGCTTACCGAGGAAATATATCACCCTCGGCTGTCCACGGCCGTAGGTCTTTTACTGTACGGCACCAGATATCTTTATCCGGCCAAAGAACACAAGGCCCGTGGACCTTTGGGGCGTATTTTTGAAAAGATTTTTGGGAGGTGACCCATGCCTTTTGATTTTTTAGAGAGCGAATATCAGGCCAAGATAAAAGTTATCGGCGTAGGTGGTGGAGGGGGAAACGCCGTTAACAATATGATTGCCAAGGGCCTGAGGGGGGTTGAATTCATTGTAGCCAATACCGACTACCGAGTTTTGGATCGATCTCCAGCACCGGTAAAGATCCAGCTTGGTAAGGAGCTTACCAAGGGCTTGGGCGCCGGGGGAGACCCAGAGGTGGGCAAAGAGGCCGCGGAGGAGGCTGAAAACGAAATACGTGAAGCCCTGGCAGGGGCAGATATGGTCTTTGTTACCTGCGGTATGGGAGGTGGAACTGGTACCGGTGCGTCCCCAGTCATCGCAAGGATTGCCAAAGAGTTAGGAGCCCTTACGGTAGCTGTGGTTACAAAGCCCTTTCGTTTTGAAGGGAAACCGCGGGCTAAAGTGGCAGAAAAGGGCCTTGAGGAGTTGCGGCGGCAGGTAGATACCCTCATTACTATTCCTAATGATCGTTTATTGGCCCTGGCTTCCCCCAAGGCCCGCTTGTTGGAGATGTTTTGTCAGGCCGACGACGTGCTCTACTATGCCGTGCGAGGCATTTCCGACTTGATACTCTTTCCGGGGTATATCAACCTTGACTTTGCGGATGTAAGGGCGGTTATGAGTGAGATGGGCCTGGCGCTTATGGGCACAGGGGTGGCCACAGGAGAGACCAGGGCGGAAGAGGCCGCCAAAGCGGCTATTTCAAGCCCCTTATTAGACGACATTTCCATTGCCGGGGCCAGAGGGGTGCTTTTAAATATCACGGCTCATCCCCATACCCTTACCATGGAAGAGACGGAATACATCTCTAATTTGGTAGTGGAAGAGGCCCACGAGGAAGCCAAGATCTATTGGGGGGTGGTTTTTGATGAACAGGCTGGAGAGGAGTTGCGGGTGACGGTGATCGCCACGGGCATTGGCCAGGTGGAAGAGCGTCCTGCTGAAGAAGAGGCCAAGGTGTTAAATTTAGCTGCCGAGCGCGATAAAGAGCGGTTAGCCAATGTTCAGGGAGATAAAAGGCTTGTGCAGACCAGTTTATATAAACCTCGAAGGCGCGTTATGGAAAATATACCCAGTGAAGAAGAGCTAGAGGTACCGGCCTTTATCCGTCGCAAAGCCGACTAAATGCTTCAAGAAACTATTCCCTGGGGCGGGCCAGAGGCCCGCCTTTTTTTATCCTAAGATAGCCTTTTTGAACTCTTCAAACCCTACACGATCAATAAGACGTCCTAGACGATCGCCTTTTTTGGCGTGGGCCTCAAAATATTTGACCACTTTGTCGGCGATTTCCAGGGCCTCTTCGGTAGAGACGTTGTCGGTTAGTTTTTGGGCCAACATGGGTCGGGCTCCACCACAGCCACCCACCATGACCGTCCAACCCTTGGGTTTGCCTACAAAACCAAGGTCTTTGATACAGGTTTCGGCACACTGGTTTATACACCCAGAGACCCCTATTTTGAATTTAGACGGCAATTGATAGCCGTGGTAGCGTTTGTCTAGTTCGGCTCCTAATCCCAGGGCATCTTGTTGCCCCAGGCGACAAAATGTTGTCCCAGGGCAGACCTTGATACTGCGGATGCAAGCCCCTATGGCGGCCCCGGGTTCGACCCCCAACTCTGTCCATACCTTATCGATGTCTTCTTCGCGCAGCCCCACCAAGGCAATGCGGTCGGCACTGGTGAGCTTCATGGCCTTAACCCCGTACTTTTCTGCAACTTCCGCTACTTTTTTGAGAAAGGCCGGGGTAACTACCCCTAAAGGCACATGGGGTACAATAGCGTAAGTCTCTTTGTCTCGTTGTAAAACAGCTCCTTTTTCTCCGTCCTTTAACATGATGACCTCCTTTTTGGTTTGTTTTTTATTTTTTTTGGGTGTTGCCAAGGTTTTCGGTGATTACGTCTTTGACCATTTCCAAAGTAGTGTGGCGGAGATGATGGCGCACGAGCTGGGTAACCTGAGAAATAAGGTCTCCCAAGATGCAATTGTCTCCTCCACACAGGGGGCGTTCATATAGGCACTTTTGTTCCTTTAATGGTCCGTGGATTACTTCGTATATCTCCAAGAGGGTTATCTCTTCGGGTTTTTTGGCCAGTGAATAGCCACCTTTAGGACCGCGGAGGGCCTTTAAGATACCGGCCCGGGTAAGGGCCTGTAAGACCTTAGAGAGATGTGCCTCCGAGGCTTGGATGCGACGCGCGATTTCTTTGACCCGGCGTGGGTGCTGATTGCCGCTGGCCAGATACGCCGTGGCGTGAAGGGCTAAAGATAACGCCTCCGAAACCCTTAATATACTCCCGTTCATACAATCTCCTTTTAGATATTCAGGTATTTGATTACTTAAATATCAGTTAAGTGGAAAACTGTCAAGATTTTAAAATTAAAAAAATTTTAGATTAACCCCTCAAGCTTACCCTAAAATTTTTGACAAAATTGTTATATCTCCCTTGACGTCATTTTAGGGGATGCCTAGTAGTTTCCTCACCAAGGAAAGGGAGGTTTTTATATGTTTCCGATACAAGATGATGCACCGCGTAGGGGGATTCCTATAGCCACCTATGGTCTCATTTTGATCAATGTCTTTGTTTTTTTTATAGAGATATCCCTCCCGCCGGCTCAACTGGAGCAGGTGGTCCACCTCTTTGGCGTGATTCCGGCGCGGTTTACCACTTCCTTGGCTGGCCTCTACGAACCCTTCCCGGGGTTTAAGTACATAACGCTTTTGACGGCCATGTTCCTCCACGGAGGGTGGGTCCATATTTTTGGTAATATGTGGACCCTTTGGATCTTTGGGGACAACGTGGAAGACCGGATGGGCAGTGGACGGTTCTTGCTTTTTTATCTGCTCTGTGGCGTGGCGGCTTCTGTCTTTCATATTTATCTTCATCCCTATTCTACGGTACCGGTGATAGGGGCTTCAGGGGCTATTTCGGGGGTGTTGGGTGCCTACTATGCCCTCTTTCCTCTGGCGCGTATCGTGGTCATGATCCCCATCTTTATCTTTCCCTTTTTCTTTGAGCTACCTGCTGTTTTGTATCTAGCCTGGTGGTTCTCGTTACAGGTCTTTAGCGGCACCTTGTCCATAGTCCACGGTCCGTTGGCCGGACCAGTGGCCTGGTGGGCCCATGTGGGTGGTTTCGTTACCGGGCTTGTCTTGCACCGGCTCTTCTGTCTGGGACGCCGGTGTCGGGTCTGGAAAGACGAGTGTATGCCCTGGGGGGTACAATCTTTCTTCGATGAACGTATAAATCACTAAAGGAAAAGGAGGGTAACAATGAGTGGTTTTGATATTTTTTGGCTATTTTTCATCTTGATGAGTCTTCAACCTTTAATGCGGCAGCGTTTTCTTGAAGCAGCCCGCCAGAAAATGATCGAAAAGATAGAAAAACAGCGGGGCTCCCGGGTAATCTTGCTGGTACATCGGCAAGAGACCATGAGCTTTTTTGGTTTTCCGGTGATGCGTTACATCGACATAAACGATTCCGAACAGGTTATACGGGCTATCCATATGACCGATCCTCAGGTCCCCATTGACATTATTTTACACACCCCTGGGGGATTGGTCTTAGCGGCCCTACAGATTGCCAAGGCCTTACGGCGCCATAAGGCCAAGACTACGGCCTTTGTCCCTCATTACGCCATGAGTGGAGGTACCTTAATTGCCCTGGCCGCCGATGAGATCGTCATGGACGAACACGCTGTTCTAGGACCGGTTGATCCCCAATTGGGTCAGTATCCGGCAGCCTCTATAGTGCGGGTAAAAAAGGAAAAACCGGCAGACAAAATTGACGATCAGACCCTCATCCTGGCCGATGTTTCGGAAAAGGCCTTGGCCCAGATGCGGGCACAGTTAAAGGAGCTTTTGACCGGAAAGTACCCACCAGACAAGATAGAAGAACTGGCCGAGGTGCTTTCTCAAGGGCGCTGGACCCACGACTATCCCATCACCTTTGAGGAAGCCCAACGCCTTGGGCTGCCTGTGCATAAAGATATGCCCAAGGAGATATACCAGCTCATGAATCTCTTCCCTCAGCCCTTACGGCAGCATCCATCGGTATTATTTGATCCGACCCCCAAGAGGGCGGCTCAGAAGACTTGGTTTACAGCCAAGACTTGATTTTTAATTTCGAGGAATAATCCGTATAAATAAAGGCCCCCCTTTGTGTACGGTGGGGGGCTTGTCCCGGTGAAGTGGTGGTTGTCCTGTTGTTTCGGTCAAAAAACAGTAAAAGGAGGTAGCGTATGATTATCAGAAAGGAACATGCCGAGGCCCTATTGAGCTTGCTTCAATTTGAAGAAGAGACCAAGACCAAAGGTATGGATATCAAAGAAATAGATACTCCATTCTATCTAGAGCTTGAGCGTCAGGCCCTGGTGCGCCAATCGGCACCCTTGAAAAGAGAGCTTACCTATCTAGGTAAAGAGCTTTCTTTGATCCTAAAAGATTTGATAGACAAGGGCCAAATATTGCCTGTGGAGCAGTGGTCTGAGGGCTTTCGGTGGCTGGGAAGTGAGATCATAGCCATGATTGAGGCAGCCGGGATTGCCGGCCAAGTTGGCCCTTTGGCCATAGAACCCCTTAAGGAAAGGGGCTTTGCCGAGGAGATAAAAGACAAAGAGACAGGGAAAAAATACGTAGGGCTTTCTGCTGCTGGACGCAGGGTATTTGAGATTTACCAGGCCCTTGAACCAGAGCTTGAGATCTCGGCAGATCTAGCCCAAGAAATTCGCAAGTTGCCCATAGGCCCGGCCCGTTCTTCTCTTTTAAACACAGACACCCACACCAAGCACCTGCTGGAGGCCATGAGGCTTATTGCCTACAGCATTCCCTACTCCGATGTTTACGCCTTTACCGCCCTGGGGCAGGCGGTGAAGAGGACCCTTACTTACGGGGGCTTTGGTGAAGGAGATGTCCTTACCGGAGATCTCCTCTGGGCCCTTGCCGATGTGGCCGATGGTAAGGAAGTCCCCGAAACCACTTATGTGGTCCTTCAAGCTCTAGGCTACATAGATCCAAAGGGGGAACTACTGCCTGCTGGTTATTGGGCCCTGGAGACCTTGCGTCTTTGGAAACGCGAGGTCATCCCTGATGCCTGGACCATCGCCTTGGAAGACGAAGAGGTAGAAGTACTCGAGACCATTAAGGTCCTAAAGGAAAAAAGTAGCCAAAACCCCGAAGAGGTCCCTTCCTTTGAGAATGTCCGTCGCGAAATGATTGACCGCAAAATTCGGGAATATAACGAGCTTATTGCGCGCTACGGACGCAAGTTAGAAGAAATGCCTGAACGGTATCGTCAAATTGCCGGAGAATTCATGTTGGCCAAGGATCTAGCCCGGTGGTATGACGACAATTTCCAGTTGCGTTTGGCCCTCTATAGCCTGGAATCCTTTCAGTTAATCCGCACTGTGGAAGGTCCCAAGGGGCAAGAGATCTTTGACCTTACGGACTTTGGGGCCCGGGTCTTAGAAGAGCAGGCCTCCTTGAGGCGTGACATAAGTTCTTTGGCCGTAAAGGCTATAACGATTACCAGGCGTAGCTTTTCGGCACCAAACATAAAATGGGTAGAAGAGGCCAAAGAAGAGGGTCTTATTGGTACGGCCGAACCCACCCGGGCGGGGTACTTCTATGCGGAATTGGCCGAGAGCATAAGGCGCAGTCCCCATCTGACCCGCTACGAGGCACAAGTCCTGGCCAGTATCCCCGCCAGGGGTATCACCGTAGAGCAGCTCTTTGAGTCTGTAGGCGAAGGGAAAAAAAGGCGTTTTAAATGGGCCTTGGAAAAGTTAGAGGCCAGGCATCTCATCCAAAGGTTACCTGATGGTAACGTTATCGAGACCGAGGCCGGCCAACTCATAGATCGAGCGGTTTCTGGGGTGCCTCAGCACTTTGGGCATCCTATTAATCCACTTATTTACCGGGTATTAAAGGCCCTGGCCCAGGTGGGTACTTTGTTTGTGAAGGAAAGGCGCATCCGTATCCTGCCCAAGAATATAAAGCAGGCCGCCCGCATCAGCGGCCTGCCGCTCAGTGTTTTCGACGAGGCCTTAAAGGCCGCCCGACAGGCGGGTTATGTGGGGAAAAATACCATTACCGAAGCGGGTCTTTTGATCCTGGAAGCCGTGGAAAAGATGAATCCTCATGAGGAGGTAAACGTCTTCTTTTCTCTGGAAGACTAGTCTGTGGGTGGGCTAGGGGGCAAAAGAGGTTGTTTCCTTTTTGCCCCCTTTTGCCTTTTGGGATAGGGATTTGGGTAAGGAAGCGGTATTTTGGCTTAGCCGACCGGATTTGGAAAAATAAAAAGTTTATTTTAAAATCAACTAAATGTGTCGGGAAAAAGGGGCAAAGGAACCGGTTATTCGGGAAATATCTCTTCAATTGAGTCCGCCTCACCTAGATGACCAACGGGCCGACGATGTCCGTTTGCGGGAGGAATTAGCTAAAAAACTGGGTCAATGGCCCAGGCTACCCTTGTCGGTATTGCGAAAACTGACAAGGGTGTTGCGGGAGGGTAATTTTTCTCTACGAACCGTTTTGGGCTACGATGGGGCCCAGTGGGAAGTGCTTGATGTACATCCCTTAGGGCACAACTCCCCCCTATTGGGCCTGGGTGTTGATTTGGGTAGCACAAGTGTGGTGCTTTATCTCTACGATTTTCGGCAGAGAAAGGTTGTGCGAAAGCACTCCTTTAAAAACCCCCAGATTGCCTATGGTGAAGATATCCTTACCCGGTTGCATTACGCCGACAAGCCCGAACGTCGCCACGAGTTGCACACCCTTATCGTAGACAAGTTGAAAAGAGAGATAAGACATCTCCTGGGCGATCTTTCTCCAGAGAATATTTATTACCTGGCCCTGTGTGGCAACACGACCATGGCGCATTTTTTTCTCGATTTAGAAACCCGCTACCTCTATCGCGAACCTTACCTTCCGGCTACAAGTTGGGTGGATCTCTTGAAGGCCCGAGACTTGGGACTTCCGGCCCATCAAGAGGCCTTTCTCTTTGTCTTTCCTAATGCGGGTAGTTATTTTGGAGGCGATCTATTATCGGGTATCATGGCCTCGGGTTTACATAAGCAAGAAGGTTTTTCCATCTTGATCGATGTAGGCACTAACGCCGAAGTAGTGCTGGGGAACAAGGATTTTCTCCTGGCCTGTGCCGGGGCCGCAGGTCCGGCCCTGGAGGGAGGTATTCTTAAGTGTGGGATGCAGGCGGCCGAAGGGGCCATTGAACGGGTGCGCATTGACCCCCAGAGCCTTGAGCTGAGCTACGATACCATAGGTAATGCTCCTCCCGTAGGAATTTGTGGCTCAGGCGTCATAGATCTGCTGGCCCAGATGTTTTTGGCTGGTCTACTCGACCAACGGGGTAAATTTGTCCCTTCGCGCTTGCCAGAACGCTTTTGTTCCCTGCAAGGTGAATCGGCCTTTATCGTGGCCTTTGAAGACGAGACCGCCCATGGAAGGCCCATATATATAACTCAGGGAGAGGTAAAGAGCGTTATCCGCTCCAAAGGGGCTATGTATACTATTTTGACTGTGCTTTGTAATAGCGTAGGCCTTTCTTTAGACCAGATAGAACGTTTTTTTATTGCCGGTAGTTTTGGCCATTATATAGATCCCGAAATGGCGGTGACCATTGGTATGCTCCCCGATGTCCCTTTGGAACGCTTTGTTAGTTTGGGAAACGCCGCCGGTAAGGGAACCGTGAAATTTCTGGAAGATAGGGCTTCTTTCCGAGAGCTAAGGCAGATATTGGAGCGACTCACTTATATGGAAATGAACGTTAGAGGAGAATTTATGCATCTGCTCACAGGGGCCTTGTTTCTACCCCATACCGATTGGTCTCTCTTCCCTAGGGTACGTAAAAAACTGAGTAAACCACAATGAAGATTTTTTTGTTAGGCGCTACAGGTTTTATTGGCTTACACCTTTTGTATTCCTTCCGTCAAAAAGGTTGCGAGGTATGGGCCCTGGTGCGCAGGCCAGAAAAGGCCTCTTTGTGTCCTAAAGGGATACAGGTGTTAATCGGAGATCCCTTATCGCCGGGCCATTGGCAGGATGTATGTGCAGGCTGTGATGTGGTGATTAACCTTGTGGGAGCAAGTATCTTTTCCCGGTGGACAGAACGACGAAAAAGACTAATCCTGGAGACCAGGCTAAAATCAACCCAACGGGTGGTAGAGGCCCTGAGGCGCAGGGGCTATAGGGGTGTTTTCCTCAATGCTTCGGCTATAGGCTATTACGGTGCAGACAGGGGCGAAGAAGCCTTGGTGGAGGAGAGCCCGGCAGGTGATGATTTTTTGGCCCAGGTGTGTCAGGCCTGGGAAAGGAAGGCCCTGGGCCTGGCGGAGACCGGGGTACGGGTGTGCCTTTTACGTTTTGGTGTGGTCTTAGGCAAGACAGGGGGGGCCTTGTCCCGTATGTTGCCGGCCTTTCGTCTGGGCCTTGGTGGTCCCTTGGGTTCTGGTAAACAGTGGTTTTCTTGGATACACATAAAAGACGTCTTAAAGGCCACCCATTTTTTAATTGCCCACCACGAAGCGCAAGGACCCTTTAATTTGGTCTCTCCCCATCCTGTACGTCAGAAAGAGCTGGCCAAAACCCTGGCCCGCGTGTTAAGGCGTCCGGCCTTTTTCCCTTTGCCGGCCTTTGTCTTGCGTTTGCTCTTGGGTGAAGCAGCCGTTTTCTTGACCGGCAGTCTTAAGGTCCTTCCCCAGAGGCTTTTATCCATGGGCTATGAATTTTTGTTCCCTGATCTGGAACTTGCGCTCAGAGACCTGAGGTGAACTATGGACGAATTCTTAGATTCTGTGCGTAAACCTGCACGTTACGTGGGCAGGGAGGTCAATGCCTCTTTGAAGAACTGGGAAGACGCAGAGGTGAGGGTGTGTCTGGTATTCCCTGACCTCTACGAATTGGGTATGTCCCACTTGGGGCTCCACATTCTCTATCTTCTGCTCAACCAACAAGAGGGCATCCTTGCCGATAGGGCCTATGCCCCAGCAAGAGATCTGGAAGAAAGACTCAGGGCTACTGGTAAGCCCTTAAGATCTTGGGAGAGTCGGCGTCCCTTGAAAGACTTTGACATAGTAGGGATCAGCTATCCCTACGAATTGTGTGCCACAAATATCTTGAACATCTTAGATCTGTCCCAGATTCCCCTTTGGGCCGCGGAGCGTGGCGAAGATATGCCCCTTATTTTAGGGGGAGGCTCGGCAGTGGGTAACCCGGAGCCTGTGGCTGATTTTTATGATGCTTTGATTATTGGAGAAGCAGAAGAGATGATCCAGCAAGTGGTAAGGCTAGTACGCTCTTGGAAAGAGGCCCGCGGTACTAAAGAGGAACTCCTCTTGGCCTTAACCAAATTGCCTGGGGTATATGTGCCCCAATTTTTTCGTCCCCGCTACAGAGGTCAGCATTTTGAGGCCTTAGAGCCCCTTTTGCCTGGTTACGAGAAGATAAAAAGGCTCGTCATTGCCGACCTTGATCAGGTGCCTTATCCCTGGAGGCCTTTAGTGCCCTGGACCGAAATTACCCACGATCGCTTGGCCTTAGAGATATCTAGGGGCTGTACCCGTGGTTGTCGCTTTTGTCAGGCAAGTAGTTTGTACCGGCCTGTGAGGGAAAGGTCTGTGGAGAGACTCTTAAAAATGGCCGAGGAAGGACTGCGCTCTACAGGTTGGGATGAAGTTTCGTTTCTGTCTCTTTCTGCCGGAGATTACTCTTGTCTGTCGGAGCTATTGGTTGCCTTTAACAAACGCTTTTTACCCCAAAAGATTGCCCTTTCGTTACCCTCTTTGCGGGTAGGTACCCTTAGCCAGACTATTTTAGAGGAGATAAAACGAGTCCGGAAGACCGGTTTTACCATTGCCCCAGAAGCAGGCACGGAGCGTTTACGACGGGTCATCAACAAAGACATCACCGAAAAAGACCTCTTCCAAGATGCCTTGAGACTCTTTGAGGCGGGTTGGCGCCAGTTTAAGCTCTACTTTATGATGGGCCTTCCCACAGAGACAGAAGAAGACCTATGGGGCATTATAGATCTTGTGCGTCGCCTTACCCGTATCAAGGGGCGGGTGGGGCCGCAGGTCACCGTATCCATTTCTACCTTTGTGCCCAAACCCCATACCGCCTTCCAGTGGGAATCTCAACTGGGCTTGGAACAAACACGGGCCAGACAACGATGGTTTCAAAGGCGATTGCGTTTCAAAAGGGTGCGCTTTAAGTGGCACAAGCCTGAACAGAGCTTTTTAGAAGGGGTTTTTTCCCGGGGCGACAGGCGGATCAGCCTCCTTGCCTACCACGCCTTCAAGCAGGGGGCTCGGCTGGACGGTTGGAGCGACGAGCTTCGTTTTAATCTCTGGCTTGAGGCTGCTAAAGCCTTGGGGCTTGATCTTAACTATTATTTGCGGGAGCGCCGTACAGAAGAGCCCCTCCCCTGGGATCATATAGACCTAGGGATCAAAAAGGATTTTCTCCTCCAGGAAAGACATAGGGCTTATCAAGCAGAGCTCACCAAAGATTGCCGCTTTGACAAGTGTGTGGGATGTGGGGTTTGCGACTTTAAAGAGATCAAAAATACCTTCGCCATCATAGGAAAGGTGCCCGAAGGAGTATCCAAGACAGAGGTCCCGGAGGGTTCTTTTTGGTATCGAGTATATTATAAAAAAGTTGACTGGGCCCGACATCTTTCCCAATTGGATTTGATGCGTGCGTTTCATCGAGCCCTACGTCGCGCAGGTCTACCAGTTGCTTTTTCGGAAGGTTTTCATCCTTTAGCCCGGGTCTCGTTTCCCCGAGCCTTACCCGTGGGGGTAGAAAGCCTGGGGGAAATTTTGGCCCTAGAGCTGATAAAAGAGCTCCCGGCAGAGGAAGTAAAGACGCGCTTGGCCCGGGAGTTACCCGAGGCTTTGGGGGTGATAAAGGTCCTTTCCTGTCCTCCAGAAGAGGCCTTAAGGGTGCCGGAGGAGGTCACCTATGCGATAGAGCTAAAAGAGGCCGTTTCGCCTACGCAAGTGGACACGTTTCTGGCCCAAAAGGGCATACGCTTAAAAGTGCGTCGCGGGGCCAAGATTAAAGAAATAGACCTTCGGCCTTTTGTCTTGGGGTTGGAGCTATCTAAAAAGGGCTTGCTTCTTAGGCTTTTTGAACCACCCCAGGGGGGTGTACGGGCCAAGGAGGTAGTAGCGGCCCTCTTTGGGGTCTCTCCAGAGGAGGCGCCGGTCCTGCGGATTATTAAACTTCCCCCTGAAGGAGAAAAGCTTTAAGGGAAGGGGAAAGCCCCCTCCCTTAAAATTCTTTTAGAAGCTAAAGCTTACCCCCACACCGCCGTAGAGGTGGTCGTGATGGTTATCCACCGAACCGGCAGCCAGTAGTTTTTTGCCGTCGTCGGTGAAGGCCCAAGAATAGGCCACCTTGGGAGTCACCGTGATTTCTTTGGTGACCGGAATGCTCACCGAAGCGCTAAGATCCAGGTTTACCCAACCAGAATAGGCCTCGGTTGTGTTGTTCGGGTCGGGATAACTTGCTGGATCGTCTGAGCTCAAATAAAGGGCCGTGGCTCCCACGTCTAAAGAGGCGCCGTACCAAGGTAAAGCAAAGCTACGGTCGGCCGAGAGTTCAAACCACCAACCCGGGTAGTGGGAAATCTCTTTGTAGATGGTCAGCCCGGCATTGATCCCGGTAACCGGACAGGTGGCCGAAAGCCCGGCATAGATTTCAAAGGAATCTTCGCCTTCTAAGGCATAATAAATGGTACCCGCATTGGCGCTTAATCCGTAAGGTAGTTTGTCGTAGGTGTAATCTAGAGTCAGGTCCGTTTCGTTCCAATTGGCCTGGGAAGGGCTAAGGGTTTGGTCGTTGGTGTCGTAGTTGCCCCATACATTTACCGAAAAGTTCTGGTAACTCACGGTAATGGAGGGTTCGATCACCATCGAGTCGTTAGAGAGGCCAAAACCGCGCCAGATATACTGGCTCAAGACGTCTGTGGATACCTCTGCTGAACCTTCAGCCCATACAGGAAAGGCCAGACCAACACTTAACAATACCAGGGTAACCCCCAAAAGCCATCCTCTTACTTTGTGCATCTTTAAACCTCCTTATTTTTAGTTTTTTGTGCTCTTTTTAAAAGAGGGAGGAGAATATCTCTCCTCCCTGGGTGTTGATAAGACCTCCTGAGAGAGGAGGTAAGGGCCACTTATACCGCAACATCGCCGCGTTCACCACTCCTTATGCGCATGGCATCCAGTACATCGTAGACAAAGATCTTTCCGTCGCCGATTTCGCCTGTACGAGCCGCTTCGGCTATAGTCTTCATAAGCCTTTCCACTTCTTCGTCTTTGCAGACGATGCGTAGTTCCAGTTTAGGAAGCAAATCCACCTTGTATTCTCTCCCGCGAAACTGTTCGGTTAACCCTGCCTGGCGGCCGTGACCTTCCACCTGACTCACCGTTAAGCCAGGGTGCCCAGCGGCCTCCAGGGCAGCCAGCACATCTTCTAGTTTTTCGGGCCGTATAATAGCTCTTATTTCTTTCATTTTTGTTTACCTCCTCATGGTATAGAATTCAGGATAGGCTGGGGTACCATGTTCCAGGATGTCTAGCCCCTGTATCTCCTCGCGTGGGCTTACGCGGATACCGATCAAGATATCTAGTAGTTTAAACAGGATAAGCCCACACCCGAAGGCCCATACAAACAAGACCGCCGCACCGATAATCTGGGCTATTAACTGCCCGGCACCGCCACCATAGAGAAGACCTTTTACAAAGGGCGGAGTAATGGAGTAGTTTCCATAAGTGCCGTCGGCAAAGATCCCCACAGAGATTAGGCCCCACAGGCCGTTAAAGCCATGTACAGGCACCGCACCTACGGGGTCGTCGATCTTAAGGGCTTCGAGTAAATAGACCCCGATGACCAAGATGATACCAGCAATGATGCCGATAACCACCGCTGCCCACGATTCTACCCAGGCACAAGGAGCAGTAATGGCCACAAGCCCGGCCAGTACTCCGTTTAAGGCCATACCAAGGTCCCATTTACCGGTCTTTAGCAGGATAATTAACAGGGCGGTAATGGAGGCCGCCGAGGCTGCCAACGTGGTGTTGACGGCGATTACCGAGATCCGCAGGTGGTGGGCCGAAAAGGTAGACCCGGGGTTAAAACCGTACCACCCAAACCAGAGGATGAATACGCCCAAAGCAGCCAAAGCAATGTTGTGTCCAGGGATAGCCCGTGGTTTACCATTTTTGTCGAACTTTCCGTAACGGGGTCCGAGCACGATGGCCCCGGCAAGACCTACTAGACCCCCTACGGCATGTACCACGCCAGAACCGGCAAAGTCCAAATGCCCCAGTCCGTAAGGTAGCTTAGAGAGCCAGCCCCCTCCCCATACCCAGTGGGCATAAATAGGATAAATTACGGCACTAATAGCCACCGAATAGAGTAGATAAGCAGAAAACTTTATGCGCTCTGCCACTGCTCCAGAGACAATGGTGGCGGCAGTGGCACAAAAGACCATCTGCCAGAAGAAAGATAAATAGGTGCTTACGTCGTAACTGTCTCCGGCCAAGAAGAAACCCGAGGTGCCGATGAGACCGTGCCAATCTTTACCCATCAAGATGGCAAAACCGAGTACCCAAAACGCCAGAGAGCCTGCCACGAAGTCCAGCAGGTTCTTGGTGAAGAGGTTGGTAGTATTTTTTGAGCGGCAAAAACCGGCCTCCACACAGGCAAAACCAGCCTGCATGAACATGACCAAAAATCCACATACCAATACCCAGACAAAATCCACGGCCTGCCCCGGGTCAGCCTTAATGGTTTCTGCACCCGTGGGATCGGCCGCCAAGGCCGTTCCGGCACCCAAAAGAGTGGTTAATAAAATCGCCAGTAATACCTTCTTCCTGCCCATAATCTATCCCTCCTCAAAAACTGTTTTGCAAGGATAGAAGCAACAAATGTGCCATCTTTGTAAAACAAAGGCTTTATATCTCTTTGGGAGGGATAAATTTTTTATAAATGTCAAAAATGTAAAAAATAAAATATACAAAAATTACATTTATCTCCCAAAAGTAGGTTAGGTGGTAGGGGGAAGGGGTTGCTTTTATTTGTTCGTGAGGATAGGAAAGGCTCCCTGTAGGCCGGCGATGATCATTTGGATGGCTATTACCGCCAAGATAAGGCCCATGAGCCGGGTAATGACTCCTATTTTCCCGGGCCCGAGTTTTTCAAGGAGGGCCTCTCCGTAAACAAAACAAATGTAGGTAAGGAGGCACACAAAGGCAAAGACCCCTCCCACCATTAAGGGCGTGGCAATGTCTGTGTGTTTTCCTACAAAAGAAAGGGCCGTACTGATGGTACCCGGACCGGCCAATAGGGGGGTCCCCAAGGGGGTAATGGCTATGCTTTCTGGGTCTTCAGGGTGTTCTTCTTTGGGAGGATGGTGTTGTTTGGAGTGGGAGCCCTTCAGAAGTTGTAAGGCGATTAAAAAGACCAATATACCACCGGCTATGCGGAAGGCTGGTAAAGTAATGCCAAACATCCTGAAAATAATATTGCCGCCCAAAATAAAGAGAAAGCATATAAAAAAGGCCGTGGTAACGGCCTTTTTGGCGACCATACGTTTTGTCTCTTGGTCAAAGCCCTCTACCAGACTGACAAAAATGGGAGCGTTGCCTACAGGGTTCATAATGGCCAAAAAACCGCTAAAAATTTGTAAGATAAAGCTTATCATTGTTGATGATTATCCTTTAGGCTAAGAATTATTTGCCACAGGTCTTCTATGGGTTTAGATTTTATAGTGGACTTAATTTATCCTGTAAAATAAACAGAGTTTGCGGAGGAGGGAAGCCCTCATGATTATTATTTTAAAACCCGACATAGATCCTTCTGGTCCAGAGGTAAAGCGCATTTTAGACACGTTACATTACTACCAAGGGGTGGTTACGCGTCTTTCGGGGGTTACCGGGACAGAGCGTAAGGTGGTAGAGATTTACGTAATAGGCGATACCTCGGGTATTCCCGACGAAGAGATCCAAAATTTACCCGGTGTAGAAAAGGTAGTCCGCGTGTCCAAAAAATACCGTCTCATTGGTCGGCATCGGGAAGACATGGAGAGCTTAGGATTTATTTACAATGGTCTCCATTTTGATCAGAATGCCTTTTACATATTTGCTGGTCTTTGTGCTGTGGACACTCCTGAGCACGTAGAGATGATGTTTGCCGCCTTGAAAGAAGCCGGTATTTATACCTCTCGCATGGGGGCTTACAAACCCAGGACCAATCCCTATTCTTTCCAAGGCCATGGTCGTAAGTGTCTGCCCTGGGTTTTTGAGCTTGCCGGCAAATACGGGATTAAATGCATAGCCATGGAAGTAACGCGGGAGTCTCATATAGAAGAAATCTTTGAGGAACTGGAAAGGGCGGGGCGACCCACTGGAGTGATGCTCCAAATTGGGACCCGTAATGCCCAGAATTTCGAGCTTCTCAAGGCCGTTGGAAGCCAAAAAGAGTTCCCTGTGCTTTACAAACGGGGTATGGGGATCACCATTGAAGAGAGTCTAAATGCCTGTGAATACATAGCCAGTGAAGGCAACCGCAATATCATCTACTGCCTCCGTGGTGTTAAGACAAACCTCGGTGAACCCCATCGCAATTTGGTGGACTTTGCCCATGTACCGGTGATTAAGAGCCTGACCAGGTTACCGGTATGTATTGACCCCACCCACTCGGTGGGGAGGCGGAATACGGCCCCTGATGGCATCCAAGAAATATTCCATGCCGCGGCTCAAGGGGTGATAGCAGGGGCCAATATGGTTTTGGTAGAGTTTCATCCCCGTCCAGAGGTGGCCTTGTGTGACGGACCACAGGCCTTGAAACTGGAAGAATTGCCCCATTTTATAGAGGATATGCATATTGTGCGGGAGGCCTATTTGCAGCGTAAAGACTTGGCCCATAGATATGCCTTTCAGTCATTGGCCCCCAAGGCAGCAAATGTCCTTTAGGAGAATCTTATGCCTAAACGGTTACACTATGTGCAACACGTTCCTTTTGAGACTCCAGGGGTTATCTTAGATTGGGCCCGGGAAAGGGGTTTTGAAATAACCAATACACGGGTCTTTTTAAATGATCCCTTTCCCTCCCCCGGAAAGATAGATCTCTTGGTTTTTATGGGGGGGCCCATGAGTGTACACGACGAATCTCAATATCCTTGGCTGGTGGAGGAAAAGACTTTTTTGCGGGAGGCCTTGTCTCTGGAAGAGGGGCCCAAGATATTGGGCTTCTGTCTAGGGGCACAGCTCTTGGCGGAGGCCTTAGGGGGGGAGGTATTTCCGGGCCGTTATAAAGAAATAGGCTGGTTCCCGATAGAGTTTACCCCTGCGGCCTTGGCGCACCCCCTTTTTGAGGGGTTTCCCGAGCGTTTGAATGTCTTTCATTGGCACGGCGAAACTTTTTCCCTCCCTCAAGAGTGCTTGCATCTGGCGCGGTCTGAAGCGTGTGAAAATCAGGCCTTTCTTTACGAAGAAAAGGCCTTGGCCCTCCAGTTTCACCTGGAGGTGACCCCAGAGATAGTGGCTAGTCTGGTGGAAAATTGTCCTGAAGACATGACTCCTGGCCCCTTTGTCCAGAGTGTGGAAGAGATTCAGGGACAGCCGGAACTCTTTGAGACCGCACACGAATACCTGTTTAGGCTATTAGACGCCTTTTTCCGCCTTTAAGTAGTCCTTAAGTTTAAGGGCCAGGCGGACAAATTCTTCAGGCGCTAAATCTTCAGCACGTACTTTTTCAGGATAGCCCAGGCCTTGGAGGATTTCTTTGGCCTGCTCTAGTTTTAGGCCTAAAGGGATAAGATTGCGGGCCAGGGTCTTTCTCCGCTGGGTGAAGGCCTTTTTTACTACCTCAAAGACAAGAGCCTCTTCAGCGATATCTTCCCGGTAAAATTCGATTTTTAGGACCATGGAGGCCACCTCAGGCCGGGGATAAAATTGGGCTGGTGAGAGGGTCAAAAGGGGGGTGAGGCGACTGGTAAGCTTGAGCAGCACACCTAAGGGACCGTATTTTTTGCCCCCTTGGGAGGCAATAAGGCGTTCTCCTACCTCTTTTTGAAACATAAAGGTAGCACTTTTTAGGACCTTTCTTTCCCTTATTAAACGAAACAGTAGTCTACTGGAAAGATAATAGGGTAAGTTGCCAAATAAGACCAAGGGGCCTTTAAACTCTTTAGCCAGGGACTGATAGTCTAACTTTAAGATGTCTCCCTGCCGAAGTTCTACATGGGGAGGCAAAAATTTTTCTTTTTTTAAGATAGCGAGCAGTTGTTGATCGAGTTCATAGCCTATTACCCGGGGATAAGTCTGGGCCAGGGCCCAGGTCAAGGTACCAAGCCCCACGCCCAATTCAACGACCGGCCCTTCTGGTGGAATAGCAGCCTTTTTTACTATCTCTAAAGCCAGGCTAGGGTGGACCAAAAAATTTTGTCCCAGGGATTTACGTGCTTGGTAGGAATGACGGCGCAGCAAGCTAGTAGGGCTCGGGCATTTTGTTTTATAGGTAGCGGGGGATGAGTTTTCGCGCATAGACATCCAGTTCAGGGCCTTCTACTTTTCCGGCTAAAAGCCTTTGATAGCCGGCCACCGCCACCATGGCGGCGTTATCTGTGCAGTAGGCCGGCTGGGGAATAAATAACTCGAAGCCTTCTTGGCGAGAAATTTCCGACAAGGTCTTACGGAGCCTCTTATTAGCGGCTACGCCTCCGGCCACTACCAGGCGTTTGACGTGGGTGTGCTTAAGGGCTTGGAGGGCCTTGTGGACTAAAACGTCTATAACCGCCATTTCAAAACTGGCACAGAGATCGTGTAGAGGGAGGGGTTTTTTTTGCCTTTGGCATTCCCTTACGTAGTAGACTACGGCGGTTTTCAGCCCGGAAAAGCTGAAGTCGAGATTATTTTTCTCTAATAAGGGCCTGGGTAAAGCTATAGCCTGGGGATTTCCTTGTTCCGCAAGCCGGCTGATAATACGCCCCCCTGGATATCCTAATCCCAGGAGCTTGGCTACCTTGTCAAAGGCCTCTCCGGCAGCATCGTCTCGGGTTTGGCCCAGGAGAGAGTAACGTAAAGGACCTTCTACATAAAAGAGGCTGGTGTGCCCACCAGAGACGACCAAGGCCACAAAGGGAAACCGGGGAGGGTGGGGCTCTAAAAAGACAGCCATAAAGTGGGCGTTAAGGTGGTCTACCGCCACCAGCGGTTTTTTATTGGCGTACGCAAGGGCTTTGGCAAAAGAGACCCCTACTACCAGGGCCCCTATCAGCCCTGGACCGTTGGTTACGGCAAAGGCGTCTATTTGGTCTATATTCAGGCCTGCGCTACGGAGAGCGTCTTTAGTAAGGGGGTAAATAATTTCCATGTGACGACGAGAGGCCAATTCTGGTACTATGCCCCCGTAGCGACGATGGATATCGATCTGCGAAGACACCATATGGGCCAGGAGCCGATGGCCGTCTTCGAGGATAGCTACTGCTGTCTCATCACAAGAGGTCTCCAAGGCCAAGATACGCATAAGCCAAATAATAACATTTTGACTGCTCCTGGCGAGGGTCTATTTTAAGACAACGTTTTTTAGTGGCAGGCAGATAAAGGGATATCTATCTCTAATCTTTAGAAGGGGCCCAAAGGCCCCCTTGTCTTTTATTTCAATACAAAAACTACCTTGGCTTCGGCGAGAAAGTTGCTTTTTTGGTCGTGGACGTAGATTGCGGAGGCGTCATCAGAAGAGATACGGGCATCTGTTGATTTGTATACCCCTATAGCTTTAACGATCAATGGTTCCTGACTACCCCAACTTTTAAGGAGGGCCTTTGCTTTGGAGATTTCGGTGGTAAACCCACCGCAGCCCCTTTCTACGAGGATATTGCTTACAATTTTAGAAGGGTCAAAAACCACTTCATTTTTTTCGGTAATAATGCGGTTTACCAGAGCGGGTTTAAAGGCATATTGACGAACATCTACAATCAGTCCGTCATAGGCCTTTTTTATCTTTGAGGGGGCAGCAACCTCGGGTTTTTCTCCTGGTAGGGAGGAGCTTTCAGTTGCTGATTGCGGCCCTTCGGGTCTTTCTTGCTTGATTTCTTGAGGAATCACTTTGGGTTTATACGGAGGAAGAGAAGAAGGCAGGAGGCCTTGGTCTTTTAGTAAAGGCAGTATAACATCGTATATGCCACCATGTCCTCGAATATAAAGACGCATACAGACTTCGGCATATCCACGGTCAGGATAATACTTTTCTCCACATTTGACCGCGCCCCTTAAAAAGCCTTCCACACGTGTTCTGATTACGTCGGAAGCAAGCATTCCATCTCTAACCGTGGTTTCGCCATATAGGTGTAGCCCTTGAAGGATTTCCAGTAATTCTCTTTGCGCCACTACTTCTGCTGCTCTGATAGCCCTATACCGGCTTTGCCCCTCTTCAGAACTGCCAATCGCTTGGATATATCCTTGTTGGAAGATTTTGACCGGGTTTTTAATGGTTTGCCATTCTTGCGCCCAGGCTACTCCTAGAAAAAGGTTCCAAATAAGGCCCACAATAAAAAATTTTTTCGAGACCTTTGAATAATTTGGACAATTAAACAAAAATTCTGTCATCCGTGAGTTTAATGTCAATAAAATGGGAATATTTTGGTTATTATAACCAAAAATACCCCTTTTTCTCACCTCTCTTTGTATCTATTCCCACTTTTCCGCTCTATTTCTCTATTTTAGACATAATTCACCTGTTCTCCACTTAAAAAGCTCCTTTTCTCCTAAAGTGCCAGGTAAGATTAAGCACGCCTCTTCTGGCTGGCCGACAAAGGCCTACCCCTATGGGCTTTGGCCAAAATACCGCAAAACTTGCCTTCCTGGCGACACCTCTTGCGTATCTCTCGACTATCATACGCCTTGTCTGCAAGAATAGCCTCTTCCTCTCTCCTTCAAGCAGATCCTCAAGTACCTGCGAATCATGCACGTTGGCTGGGGTGCATACAAATTCCGTCACAAACTCAGACTTTGGGTCAACGACGATATGATCCTTGTAACTATAGGGCCCTTTTTGGTAAAAGAAGCATCGTCTTCTTTGCCAGGGGTTCTTGCCGCTTTGACCAGACGGGCGTCAATAATCTTTCCTGTTTTGAGCTCAAAACCCTTTTTAGTGAGCTGACACTTGAGTTCGTTAAAACATTCCCGGTAGAGGTTCATAGGTTTGAGGTTGGAACGGAAACGGGAGATGGTAGAGTAGTCATTTCTTTAGCGATATCATGAGAAATATTGTAATTAAGTAGTTTTGTAAAGATCTCGTCCTGTTGTAGTAATTCCTTGATAAGCTATATCATTCCTGTCCTAGGACTAACTCTGTATGTTTTAATTTCTTAATAAATTTGTCAACAAATCTTCAAAACTCTCTGTTAAATACCTTCAGACAAAAGACTTTCGCAAGATTTATGAGATCAGTGTTGTAAATATAACTGCGATGATCGTTCCTGTTTTTCGAAATGAAAATGGAAACGGATCCCAGACAGGAGTTTTACAAAAGTCTTAATGAATTTAGAAAGATGAGGCTTTAGATTATGATTGTCAAAAAAGAGTCTTGTTTTTTAGTGTGTTTTCTTTTTTTTCTTCTTCTTTCTTCTCTTTTTTGTTTTGTTGATAGGCCATTGTTTTTCTACTTTAACAGTTTGAGCCCTGACATTAAAAAAATTTTTTGTTGTATTACCCGCTACGGTAGGGGAGAGTATTATTTAATTCCTAGTTGTATTTTGTTTTTACTTTGTTGTATTTTGGGATATCGAAGAAAGTCTTTATACTGTTTTTTGGTATTTTTGTCAGTAATTTTTTCAGGGTTAGTAGTAAATATACTCAAAATCCTTTTTGCTCGTTATCGTCCTAAAGCTCTTCTAGAAACGGGATCTTATGGTTTTCATTTTTTTGATTGCGGATATGTAGTTAATTCTTTTCCATCAGGTCATGCTGCAGCTACTTTTAGTGCTTTTGTCGCCCTTTCTATAGCTTTTCCGCGTTATAAATATTTCTTTTGGTTTTGTGCAACGGTAATAGCCTTTAGTCGTGTTGTCATAGGTTCTCATTACTTAAGTGATGTATTGTTTGGTAGTTTAATTGGTATTTTAACGCCTTATTTGCTGATGTATTATATGGAAAAACACAAATCTAAAATTCCCTTTTTTTCTTATCAGCGTTCCGGTCTGCCTACTCTTAAAGCCTCCCGCTCCCAAGGTAATGCTTGAGCGCCCGGCTGGTGGGGGTTTCTTCCTTAAGAAAATCCTGGGGCTTACCCTGGAAAAGGAGCC
>JALSKZ010000031.1 GCA_026988575.1 Thermodesulfobacteriales bacterium
TAAAAGTGGATCTGGCCCTGACCACTGATGCCACCATGCAAGACCTGGTCGACCAGATAAATAACGCTTTAAAAGACCAAGGTTTTGATCCCTCGTCTTCTCTACAGGCCCTTTTTCGCCAAGGGCGTTTGGTCTTTGAGGCCCAAAAAGGGTGGGGTTTTGCTTTTTCTAATGATGCGGCAGGTATCCTCCTGGCCACTGGTATCAATGTATTTTTTACCGGGTGGGATGCCGGCAGTATCGGACTGAATCAAAAACTATCGGTAAATCCTGAATATGTGGCTGCTGCCCGTCTTGATCGTACAGCCTGGCGCAGTATTGCGCCGTTGTTTGGTTCTTACCGGAGCCGTGACCAGGTTGATCCGGATAAGACCTTAGAAACGCCTCCACACAAACTCTTTATCCGTTTCTTTGATGCTCAAGGCAACCAGGTCCTTCAGGATACGGAAAAGGGGTTTAAGACCAGAGAGCTAACCATAAATATCGATAAGGGTGATACAGTAGAGACTGTTCTGGCCAAATTAAATGCTATAAAGGGCCTAAGGGCCTATATCGATCCGGACAAACATATCGTCCTTGCGCTTGATCCTTCCGTGGATACCCCATACAAGGCCTTTGAATTGGGGGTGAGTGATCCGCCTCCGGTGGATAATTTTTTGGATTATTTACGTCAAAAAGGCACCTGGGTCCCGGAATACGTGGCCTCCTACGGGCGTCAAGAGTCTACGATATCTTTTACCAACCCGAGTAATGTCTTTCTAAACGAGGGAGGTCAGGACGTTACCCTCACTTTTACCTTTTACGATGCCCAGGGGAAAGAGACAGGCAATACCTCTGTCACCATACCCGACGGTACCCCCTTGGGGAAAGCCCCAGCCTCTTTGGTGAGTATCTTGAACGCCTTGCCTGAAATAAGGGCGGGGTTTACTGAGGGCGACAAGGGAGGAATCTTTCTCGGCCTTGAAAACCCCCCCGAAGGGACAGTGTCTTTTAAAATTACTGTTTCTGGTGGGAACGGTAACGGTAGCCTTGATTTGAGCAACGGCGATGTCCTAGAATTCCAAGCTGTTCCTGATCGGCAGCTGTTTTCAGGACTGGAACCTTGGCTACAGCCTGATCAATATCTGGCCACGGTAGACACCCCTCCAGAGCAACTTCGCTTCTCCGGTTGGCTTACAGTGCGTTTTTTTGATGCCCAGGGTAAAGAAATATCCCATAAGAGCCTTTCCACCTATGGGGCACCCGATATTACCGTTACCGATGTTAATAGTAACGGCCAGGTTGATCTGGCAGACCTTGTCGAAGCCTTAAACACTGTGGGGGGCCTTAAGGCCTATGTTGACAACGGCGAAATGGTCGTAAGACTTGACAACAACGCCCCCCAAAACGCGGCCTACTTTGTCTTGGAAGGTAACGGCCCTGGTAAGCCTTGGGGGGAAATATCCCTTAAAGATGCTCAGGATAGGCCTGTACGCCTGAATTTCTCTATGGGCATGATAGAAAATTGGCTCTTTGATGCTCAAGGACAGGCCCTGGATACCGATCCTTCAAATTCCTATGTCGATCCCTTTAGGGTGGAACTTTCCACTGCTGGTGGTCTTGTCCAGATACTTCAAAAATATAACGCCCCGGTAAATGCTAAGTACGGGCTCCAGGCGGACATAGATAAACAGGGGCGTCTAGAGATAAAGACCTCTGGACTGTACGATACAAGGAGCTTTACCCTCACAGATGGTCTGGTCTCTCAATCCGATACAGGGACACTGGCTGCCCGACGGTTTGATGCCCAAACAGACACCTGGTTTTATCTCTCTGACAGGCCCCTAGACCCCTTGGCCACTTTTACCGCTCAGACCCTAAGCCTTTACTATCAAAGAAAGGACGGCACCAGTCCGGTGCGGGTTGATATCGACGTGGGAAGCTCCGGGACCACTATCGCGTACTATTCTTGGGACAGTGTTACTTCTAGTTGGACTTGGCAGCGCAGTGATACCAGTGCGGTGACCGCCCCTTTTTCCCTGCAGGATATGGTCTCTTTGATAAATACCCTTGACTTTGATCAGGATGGCCAACCAGACTTTAAGGCCTCTTTTGATCAGTCCAGCCGTTTGAGTCTAGCGGTGGCCGATAACGACTTAGATAACGATGGTCGTCCGGATTGGCAGCGTTTCCGTTTGGAAACCAATTTAGGGGTAAGTCCTGGGAACCTGGTGGTCTATCTTGCGCGTCACGAGATTTTTTCTCGACCGAAGTTGTTAAATAGGCTCCAGGGTTTTTCTCCTGAACCTGGAGACAACCGCAATGCCTTAAAGATTGCTGACCTTTCCGAGCGTAAGCTGGCTGCTCTTGGGGAGGCCTCGGTGTCGGAATACTACCATGCCCTGGTAGGTGAGGTGGGGATCGCCGGAAAGAGCGTTAAGAATACCCGTTCTTTTCTAGAAGATTTGGTAGACCAGTTAAAGACCATGCGTGATAGCCTTTCGGCTGTGTCTCTAGACGAAGAAATGGCCAACCTCATGAAATATCAGCAAGCCTTTGCGGCCTCGGCCAAAATTTTAACCATTGCCGATGAAATGCTCGATACCCTAATTAGCAGTAAGCGTTAGCCATGGAGGCTGAAATGCGAATAGGCCTAAAAACCATGTACGATCGTATGCTTTACGGCTTAAACAAGCTTACCGATGACTTGAATACTTTACATACCCAGACAGCCTCGGGGCTGAAATACGAAAAACCCTCGGATGCACCGGTGGCCTTGGTGCAGGCCCTTTCTTACCGGGATTCTCTGGCGGAGATAGATCGTTACAAGAGGTCTATTAACGAAGGCAAGGCTTTTTTACGTACCATGGAGGGTGCCTATCAGGGTCTTGAAGATATTACCACACGGGCCAAACAACTGGCCCTGCAGGCGGCAAATGATGATCTTACCTTTGAGAACAGGAAGGCCTTGGCCCAAGAAGTAGATGCCTTGTTAAAAGAGGCCATAGCCTTGGCCAATACCAAAAATGGTTCGCGTTACGTCTTTGCCGGCAACCGCCCCACCGGGTATCCCGAAGCCCAGTTACCCTTTGAATTGCAAAAGACCACCTTACCTGACGGAGAGATCAAAGAAGAGGTGGTTTATAACGGAGGGGCCGAGGACCTTTACCTGGGTTACGCCACCCAGCAAAAGATCCTCGTTGGTAAAAATGGCCAACAGGCCTTAGTGGCTTCGGGAATATTTGACACCTTGATAAGTCTTAAGCGCACTCTCTTGGCCAATAATCAAGCAGATGGAGGTCGAGAGGTAGAAGACATTGGTACCCACATAGATCGCCTAGACCAGGTCCTTGATTACCTGACCCGGGAGCGTGCCGATCTTGGGGCACGCATGGATCACCTGGAACTAAAGGAAAATTTATACGATGATTTCAAACTCACTATAAAAGAGAACTTGGCTGACACAGAAGAAGTGAATCTCTTGGAAGTGGCCACGCACTTAAAGGCCAAAGAGACGGCCTATCAGGCGGCTTTGGCAGCCGCGGCCAAGGTAATGAATTTGAGTCTGGTTAATTACCTGTAGAGGGGGGGCCGTGCTTATTCTTTCTAGAAGGCCCGGTGAAGTCATAACTATAGGGCACGAAATCAGGGTAAAAGTCCTCGAGATAAAAGGGAGACAAGTTAAGCTGGGCATAGAAGCACCAGCCCATATCCCCGTACACCGTCGAGAAATATACGAAAAGATCCAGGAAGAAAACGTGAAGGCGGCTTTAGGGGGCGATGTACGTTCTTTAGATTTTTATCTGGACAAAACAGACCAGACAGATCCTGCAAATTCGTCTTAATTATTGCTTTAACAAGGAGGAGAGGTGGTGAAGATAGAAACCACGCGTTTTGGAGAGCTCGAGATAGACGAAGGAAAGATCATCTTTTTCACCTCGGGCATATTGGGCTTTCCCCAGGCCAAACGCTACATATTGTTGCCCCATAGGGATAGCTCTCCCTTTTTTTGGCTTCAAGCGGTAGATATCCCGGAACTGGCCTTTGTGGTGATTTTCCCTCGGGTGTTTTTCCCTGAGTTTCAGCCCAAGATCCCGCCGGAGGTAGGCCAAGAACTACTCTTAAGGGAGGGAGACGAGCTCGACTATTTGGCCATTGTCACCATACCCAAAGAAGATCCCACGGCCATGACGGTAAACCTCTTGGGGCCTATAGCCGTAAATGTGTCGCGCCGTCTGGCCAAACAGGTGATTCTGGATGCCAGAAACTATCCCTTAAAAGAGCCTCTTTTGCCTCGTATACGGCAGATGGCCATCTGTGATACCCACAAGCCCTCTTGGGCCCACCTGGGTGGAAATTAAGGTCGTAACCAGTAGTAGACCGATATCTTTTTGTGGGGTGAGAATATGAGTGATGTAGGACGCATCAATGTCTTGGGGTTGGGCTCAGGCCTGGATCTACAGGGTATTGTAGATAAATTTAGGCAGATCGAAAGCGCACCAATAAAACGCATGGAGGCCCAAAAAGACTATTATGAGCAACGTCTTACCGAATACGACTGGCTCACCTCTCAGGTTTTGGATCTGAAGTCAGATATCCTGGATCTTTCTTTAGAAAGCACTTATATGAGCCGCACGGCAGAAGTTAGTGGTTCGGCGGTTTCTGCCCGGGCAGATATAGGGGCCCTAAACGGGACTTACGATGTCGAGGTGTCTCAGCTGGCCCGTAAGAGCCTATGGGAATCTAGCCAAGGCTTTGCCGAAAAAAGCGACGTGGTGGCCACTTCTGACGATGTCTTAGAGATAGCTGTGGGAGATAAATCATTCAGTGTCCTGGTCTCGGCCAATACCACTCTCCAGGGCCTAGCCGATCTCATAAACAACGCCACAGATAACCCTGGTGTAACCGCCTCGGTCATCGATACGGGAGACCCGGCTACGCCCTATCGTCTTGTTCTTCAAGCCAACGATACCGGAGAAGAAAACCGTATTGTTGTTACCCAGGAGCTTTCAGGCCTTGGTTTTGACGAAATCACGGCCAAGCCCAACATTGTGCGTACCAATAACTATGCCAACCCCACCGATATAGTAACTACTACAGACACCTCTCTAACCGTCCAGGTAGGTGACGGAGAGGCCAAAGTGATAAATATAGCGGCCAATACCACTCTGGAAGACCTGGTAGACGTGATCAATAACGCCATGAGCAATACCTCTCTTAAGGCCTATATGCGTCGAGACGCCGCGGGAAATTATTTTATTGACCTTCGCTCTCCTGATCCGTTGACCATAACCGATGATCCCTCAGGCCTTTTCCCTAACGTGGTAGAAAGTGCTGGGGAGAGTCTAAATGCCTTTGTTAAGGTAGACGGCCTTCAATATCAGCGTAACAGCAACGAAATAGACGATATTATTCCCGGAGTAACTCTAAGCCTAAAAGACGTAGGTTCTAGTAAAGTTAGTGTGTCTTCCAATTATGATGATATTAAGACCAAATTTAAGGACTTTGTAGAAAAAATAGGTAAGCTCTTTCAAGATTTACAACAGAAGATGGGGGTGGATCAGGAAACCGGACAAGAAGGCCCCCTTTACGGGAGTGAGGTAGCGCGTAACCTTATTAGAGACCTTCAAGACGGTTTACTCACCGTGGTACACAATCCTGATGGTCCCCAGAGCCTTTTTGACCTTGGTTTGAATTTTAGCCGCGACGGGACTATCTCTCTAGACGAAACCAAATTAGCACAGGCTATAGAGGAAAATCCCGAAGGCGTAAAGAGGCTCTTGGTGGGGGATGAGCAAGAGGGAATAACCGGTATTGCCGACAAGATAAACCAGACCCTTCAGCGCTATTTGGGCGCAGACGGGCTTATTTCTATAGAACAAAAGGGTGTAGAGGGGCGTATAACCCGGCTAGATAATGACATAAGCCGGGAACAACAGCGTGTAGAGGCTTACATCTCCACTCTACAACGCCAATTTATGGCCTTAGACGAGTATATTCAGCACTTGAACAATCTTTCTTCCTATTTAGACGCCCAATTCAAGAGCATCCAAGGCGGTTCCGAAAAGAAGTAACAAAGCTTGCCGGTTCAGGGAAGAACCAAAAAGCAACAAGGAGGTTTTTATAAAATGTATGGAGCAGCACTTAGTGCCTATAAAAAGACATCTCTAGCCAACGTGAATGATCAGGCCCAGGCGGTAAAGCTCTTGTTCGATGGTGCGTTAAAGGAATTACATTTGGCCAAGGATTCCCTAGATGCCCCCTTAGATTTAGGCCACCACATCGGTAAGGCTATAGCTATCGTGGGGGAGCTTCAAGCCGGTTTGAACTTTGAAAAGGGTGGGGAAGCGGCTGAATTTTTGTATAGCCTGTACGCCGCTATTATAAGAGAGCTTTCTAAGGTGAGTGGTCCAGAAGACAAAAATATTTTGCACCTTAGTATCCGTTACCTGACGGAATTAAAAAAAATTTGGGAAGAACAGGTTTTAGGAGTCCAAGCAGGAGAAAAACCCTCCCTAGCCAAAGAAAAGGGTAAGGTTTTGGCAAATATTGAAGCCCATATCTGACCGCAGGGCTTCTTAGTACAGGGCAGGTCTATATCCTGCCCTTTTTTATTATGATTAATCTTTTCGCACATAGGGAGTAGTAGATGAAGGAGCTAAATTTCAGCCAACTATTAGATGAATTTATCAAAGAGCAAGAGAAAGATCGTAATTTTTTTGAAAAATTGGCCGATCATGAAGTTTCTGAGGGGGTATTGACCTATATTTATCAACGTCTTTATCTCAGGCGCAAATTTTTGGCTCAATTTCATAATATTCGGCCTGAGGTCCGTTCAGAGGAGGAGAGGAAAGCCCTCCTTGGTAAGATCGGGTTAATAATAACTCGGGAAGAGTTCTTGGCCCACCGGCTGCAGGAATTAAAAGCGGCCCTTAACCAGAGGCTTGCCCATATTAAACAACACCAGGAGGTTTCTAAGGCCTATAAGGGGCTATCGCGGTTTACAAATCACCTTTAAAAAGCGTTTTTTACCCACGCGCAATACGTGCTCTCCAGGGCCAAGGGAGATTTCCTCGTGGGTAATCTTTTTACCCGCAAGTTGGATTGCCCCCTGGGCCACCAAGCGCCTTCCTTCTGAGGAGCTCTTTACCAAACCCTGTCCTTTTAAGAAGCCCGGTAACCATATTTTGTCTTCGGTAATTTCCACGGTGGGGATGTCTTCTGGGACACCACCGCGGGCAAATACGCGTTCAAACTCCTCAGCGGCCTTTTTGGCCGCCTCGGGGGAATGGAAACGAGAGACAATCTCTAAGGCCAGTTGTTTTTTGGCCTCTTTAGGGTGCAGGATCCCCTTGGCTACTTCGTCTTTTAGGCGGGCAATTTCTTCTAAGGCAATATCGGTTAGGAGTTCATAGTAGCGCCACATGAGTTCATCACTAATGGACATTAACTTTCCAAACATTTCTCCTGGAGGTTCGGTAATACCTACGTAATTACCCAAAGATTTACTCATCTTTTGTACGCCGTCGAGGCCTTCCAAGATAGGTACCGTTAAGATTACCTGTGGTCTTTGGCCGTATTCGCGCTGGATCTCACGACCCACCAATAAGTTAAAGCGCTGGTCTGTGCCTCCTAGTTCCACATCGGCCTCTAAGGCCACCGAATCGTAGGCCTGAATCAAGGGATAAACGAGTTCGTGGATCCCTATCGGCCTTTGGCCTTCAAAGCGTTTTTTAAAATCTTCGCGTTCAAGCATGCGCGCTACGGTATATTTAGCACACAGACGTATAAAGTCTTCGGCTGTTAGAGAGGACATCCACTGGCTATTGAAGACTATCTTGGTCTTTTCTGGGTCTAAAATCTTAAATACTTGTTGGGCATAGGTCCTGGCGTTTTCTAACACCTGTTCACGGGTTAGAGGAGGGCGCGTTTCGGAACGCCCTGAAGGGTCGCCGATCATGGCGGTAAAATCTCCTATAAGGAAATAGACTTCATGGCCCAGTTCTTGAAAATGGCGCATCTTGCGAATAAGGACGGTATGTCCCAGATGAATATCCGGGGCAGTGGGGTCAAACCCTGCCTTTACCCGCAAAGGACGCCCTGTCTCTTGGGCCAATTTGAGGCGTTCTAATAGTTCCTCTTCTTCGATTATTTCTACAGTACCTCGACGGAGATATGCCAGCTGTTCTTCCGGGCTCAAAGGGGTCTTTTTCATATTGTTCCCTTTTGGTTAATTTTTGCCTTTTTAGGCAAGCGTTTTTTCTAACGCAGGGGCAGGGCTTGTGCAAGTCTTTTGCTTGCCTAACTTTGGGGCCTTTTGCTCCTACCCTTAGGCCTTGCGATGACTTTGTTCTCATGGGGTTAATAATAAGGGCTGCGGTGCGATAAGCAGAGTTTGGGCGAAGCTTGAAGGCAAAAACTACAAGTAACGGAGGCAAGTAAGATGCCCATTACGGTGCGTCTTCCCAGAGAGGTATAGGAAAGGATTGATCGGCTGGCTGGGCTTACGGGGCGCACCAAGAGTTATTATTTGAGGGAGCTGATCCTGAGAGGGCTTGATGATCTTGAAGATTACTATCTTGCGGCCGAGGTTTTGGAGAAGATAAGGAAAGGCGAAGATATACTGCGCAATAGGGGGATTTTCGTTTCCCCTGCGGGAGTGCGAAGGTGTAGGCACAATTAAAGGCATAGGCCGTATTTACCAGCAGACTTTTATAGACACCTGTTCCAAAGTGGCCTTTGCCAAGCTGTATACGAGCAAGCACCCCATCAATAGTGCTGATCTTTTGAATGATCGAGTAATACCATTTTTTTGACGAGCAAGGGATTTAGACCTATGGATGGAAAAATACAACAAAGAGAGGCCGCATCAGGGGAAATACTGTAATGGTGTGGAAAATTATTTTAGGCCAAACAAACCCAATAAATCTCTTAATTTCTTTTTGCTTACGGGTATAATTTGTTTATCTCTTAATAAGATATAATTTTTCCCTTCTTCTTTTAACAATTTTTTTATATGATGAGTATTTACAATGAAACTTCTGTGTACACGGATAAACATTTTAGGGTCTAGTCGTTTTTCTATACGGGCTAGAGATAGTGGGCAAAGATATAGTTTCTGTTTATAGATTATTTCTGTATAGTTCCCGGCGGCCTTTAAAAAAGAAATATCTTTTAAGTCTAAAAACAATAAATTATTTCCTTCATATACAGGCAATTTAACAATATTTGAACCTTCGGTCATCAAATTAGTAGTTTCATAGAGTATTGCTATAAACCTATTAGGACAATAGCCTTTTAATAAAAACACTTTTCCTAGAAAAATTTTATTTTTTTTATTAGATGTAGGAAATATTTTTAATATATAATTTGAGCTCTGTTGATACATCTCGGCTTCTTTTGTCATTTGGCTAATTTGTTTTAGGGCTTTTGGAGAATGGATTTGGGCCAAATTACTTAATCTTTCAGGAGAAAGAGAAAAGCCAAAATCTTCTTCTATTACGTGGTTGAAACAAATTATGTTTAACTCTTTGTCAAAAACAACTAAGCCTATTCTGAAGTTTTTGATCAGTTCGAAAAAAATTTGGATCATATTAGACTTGAAAAAGAATTTATTTTACAACGAAGAAATTTTAAAAAAGGTCTTAAATTAATAGCATCTTTTCGTATAAAGACAAGCTTTTTCGGCAACTCATTTTATGAGACCTTTGCAAAATTACCAAAATCAGTATTGCAAGTACTACCGCAAGGGATCCGTTCCCATTTTTCGGAACGAAAAATAGGAACGGATCCTTGAAGGGGACTTAAGAAAAGGTGTTTGCAAAGATCTCTTTATAATTGTCTTGGGGGGCAGAAGATTGACACGTATTCAAGTAGTCTTAAAGTTCTTTCTAGAATTGTCCGAATCGATCTGAAAACCAATTTATTCAAAAGGAGGCTTAGATATGGCGATAAGGGTGGGTATCAATGGTTTTGGACGAATTGGTCGTGCTGTTTTTCGGGCCCATTTACTCTATCCAGAATTTAAAGACGTGGAGATAGTAGCTATTAATGATCTTACGGATACTCATACACTGGCCCATCTGTTAAAGTATGATTCGGTCTTTGGCCCTCTGAAGCACGACATTTCTTATACCGAAGATTCTATCGTAGTTGATGGTAAACAAGTAAGAGTCTTTGCCCAGCCTGAGCCGGGGAAGATACCTTGGGGGGAGATGGGCGTAGAATACGTGGTAGAGTCCACAGGACGTTTTACCGACGCCAATTTGGCCCGCGCCCATTTAGACGCAGGGGCCAAGAAGGTGGTTATTACTGCTCCGGCAAAGAACGAAGACTTTACTGTGGTGTTAGGGGTAAATGAAGACGATTATGATCCTCTAAAACACCATGTAGTATCTAATGCCTCGTGTACTACTAATTGTCTCGCTCCGGTGGCTAAGGTCATATTGGATCGGTTTGGTATTAAAAGCGGCTTAGTAACCACGGTTCACGCCTATACCAACGACCAACGCCTGTTAGATTTTCCCCATAAGGATTTACGTCGGGCCCGGGCGGCCGCCCTCAATATGATTCCTACTAAAACCGGTGCGGCGGCTGCCGTAGGGAAGGTGATTCCCGAGTTAAAGGGAAAGTTTGACGGTTTGGCAGTCCGTGTTCCCACTCCTGATGTGTCTCTGGTGGACTTGGTGGTAGAGGTAGAGAAGGCTACCACCGTACCCGAGGTCAATCAGGCTTTAAAAGAGGCCCAAAGTAGATTTTTGGGCTATACCGAAGAACCTTTGGTGTCTACAGATTTTCTTATGAATCAACATTCCTCTATTGTCGATGGTCTATGTACCAGGGTAATTGATGGTACCTTGGTAAAGGTGATGTCTTGGTACGACAACGAGTGGGGGTATGCCAATCGGGTGCTCGATTTAGTGCTTTATATGGAATCAAAAAAAGTCTAAAATCTGATTGATGAAAGAAGAAAGACAGGGATTTACCTCTAAGGCCCTGATAGCCAATTTGCAGGAGACGGCAGTCAAGGAGTTTCCCATTGACGAGAGTCATTGGGTCTTCCTAGAAGTGGTTTCTGGCTATCAGGGCTTACAGCATCAGGCCTTTGAGCTCATAAAAGAGGCCAATCATCCCTACCGTAATTTACGGCTAGTCCTAGATGATTTGCGCTCTTTTATCCTGAAAAATTTTCGCATCATCGCCAAACACCCCAAAGGGCCTCAGGCCTTTGAGGTAGCCAGTGAGATTTTCCTGCGCACCTTTAAAGAGACCAAAAACGAAGACCTTTGGCGTCAAGCAGCAGAAGGTCTTTTTTCCCTCCTAGAAAAGGCTAGCCAGACCTTTGATAATGACCTTTGGTTTAAGTTTTGGCCCTTTTTTGAAGGTGTCTTTCAAAAGCTTTATGTCCTTCCCCAGGAGGTTTTACTTTTATTCTTCCAGAGCTATCACTCATTTAAACGTCTAGCTAAGATCCTCCAAAAAAAAGCCCCCAAGGGTTTGTCTCTCCACCATTTTATTAAATTGTTGGTCCATTGTTTAAGAATCACCTACGACTACTGGCTTGCCCAACCTGATCCTTCTTTCTGGGTAGAAGAAGAATGTGCTTGTAAATTGCACCAGAATATAAAGCGTTATTTCGAATTAATTTATCCGGTATCTCATGAAAATTTACGTTCGTTAAAAACGAAGTTAGATCTCCTCTGTGATCAAGAAGAAGACAGTCAATTATTAGAATCTCTTTTAGAGTTTCCAGACTATCTAGATATTGTGCGTTTTTATAAAAAATTACCCGAGCAAATCGCCTCTTTAGCTGAAGAAACAGACCCGGAAGATCCCTTACATAACATAAAGATTATCTTCCTTTTTCGTATATTAGAAACCCCGGGTCTTGTGCCTATTCATGAAGATACACTACGTGAAGTAAATCGTGAACTTGTCAACATGATTCGGCGCGAACCCTCTGAAAAACTAGATGATTTTATAACGCGCGCCTTTGCATTATTGCGCAAAAATATTCGCCACTATCCCTGGACAGCTTTGCAGTGTATAAAAAATATGGGTTTTGAGATCCTTGACCGAGGAGATCCCCGTCTAGCAGAACTTTTTCTCGAAGAAGTTGTGCGTTTTGGTTTTCAACCTCCAGAGATAAAAGGAGTGGATCAGGAATGGCATCTTATTTTCAATCCGGTCCATCTTTTAAATATTCGTACCTGGCTAGAAATAATTACTCATTATCCTAAATGGTGTACTACTTTACTTTCAGCCTTAATAATTAATCTAAAATTGGCAGGCACATGTATTAGAGACACAGATCTTTTTCAGAGAGATGTATCTCAGCTTTTAAATAGTGATATTGAACCTGTATACAATCTTGTTAAACAATTTTGTCGCTTACTTCCTGTGTATTATAATGAGATTGGTGCTGAAGGTTTGTTGCGAGATGTATCTACTGAATTAGATGAGATTCATAAACGTAAAGATGAGTTAATTCATTTTTTACGTAAACAAAGTCATGTAGAAAGTTCTAATCTTATTATCGATTTTATCGAAGCTATTCTAAAATTTTGGCTTACTAAAGATAAAACACCATTAAAACCTTTTATCCCCCCCGAACTCTTTGCACGCATACCCGTTTCAGGTCCTTATATAGATTCGGTACATGAAATATTGAAATCCCTGTTTGAAAAAGAATCTTTGTCAGATGTTCATGATTTATTAGATCTTTCTGAAGAAAAATTACAGAAAGCTATTAATGATCTGTCTGGAGTTGAACAAGAAAAGAAGAGAGTTTTATTGCTTGTTCGTATGTATCAACTAGAGCTTCAAAAATATAGTTTTGATGTACGTGGTATATGTTCTATTTTAGAACAAGCAAAGAATTGGGGTTTTGAAGGCACTCAAGAGCTAATAAAGGTCTTGGAAGAAGAAGATGACCGGCGCAAGCTTGAAGCTATCTTGGATTATCTTGAATACCTTAAAAATATTATTCTCAGTCGAGAAAAATTTAAACCTCGTGAAGATATATATTTTAAGCGTCATATAGCGGCTGATATTCCCTCTATGTATGGCCGTTATCATGAAAAAAAATTCGATGCGCTTGGGCTTACTTTTCGCTTAGAAGCGATAGCGAATGCTATACTGGAAAATTTAGTATCTTCTGTAGATTTGCCTTTTATAACACGTACTACTTTTTTTGAATTAGTGAAAATTTTACGTTATTTTCGGCGAGCTCTATATCTAGAGGGTATAAGTTCTAAAAAGTTCAATACTTATCTCAGTTTGTTCGAGGCTTCTTTGAGTATAAGGCGTTTTACTTATACTCAATATTTAGATATTTTTAAAGGACTTTTAGAAGGTGTAAAAGATATAATAAAAGTTTATTACATAAGTCCACACCGAGAAAACCTTGCTATTATTTTACGCCAATTGGGTCGCAAGAATCTTCTGCCTAGATATCTTGCCGGCCAAGAAAATTTGTCTGATGATGAACTGTTTCATCAGGTTTCTGAACGTTTTTTACGAGACCTTATTGCCCAATCTTTTGCCCTACAGGCCCTTGATAATTTTGTCACTAAACTTTATCAGGCCTTGTTAGAACAACGCAACAGGCTTTCTCAAGAAGATCTAGACCTTCTTATGACTTATGATCCCGCACGCGCGGTAAGTTTGCTACATGAACCAAACCCCCTGACCAGCGATCTTATTCATCTAGGCAATAAAGGATTTAATCTTTATCTATTGTCCCAGTTAAATCTTCCTGTTCCGCCTGGCTTTATTATTACTACCGAGGTGTTTAGGTGTTGGAGAGTCATAAAACGTTATCAGCGCACTTACGAAGATTTCTTAAAACACGTAAGAAAGGCCCTTAGAAAAATCGAGGAATTGACAGGGAAACGTTTTGGATCGCAAGAAAATCCTCTTTTCCTATCGGTGCGGAGTGGTGCTGCTATTTCTATGCCTGGGATGATGGCTACTATTTTAAATGTGGGCAGCAATCCCACCATAATAGAAGGCCTGGCCCGCAAGACGGGTAATGAGTGGTTTGCTTGGGATACTTATCGACGTTTTGTCCAAAGTTGGGGCATGGCCCATGGTCTGGAAAGGGATGTGTTCAATCGTCTTATGCGGGAACACAAATCTTTCTATGGGGTGCGGAAAAAACGGGAATTTTCCGGGGCCCAGATGAAGGAATTGGCCCTAAAATACCGGGCCAAGGTAATAGATTCTGGTATTCATATCACCGACGACCCTTGGGAACAACTTTTGGTGTCCATCGAGTTAGTCATTTCTTCGTGGAATTCCGAAAAGGCCCGTGCTTACCGCGAAATTATGGGGGTATCAGATTATTGGGGTACAGCAGTTTGTGTCCAGGCTATGAGTTTTGGTAACCTGTCTCTGTCTTCAGGAACAGGAGTCCTCTTTACGGCGCCCCCCTATGGTAAGCTCTCTCGTGTAGCCCTTTGGGGAGATTATACCCCTGGGAACCAAGGGGAAGATATAGTCTCTGGGCTGGTGATGACTTATCCCATATCTATTGAGCAGAAAAAGCGTGAAGGAAGGGAAGAAGAGCCGTCTCTGGAAGAATTGTTTCCAGAAATCTATAAGGCCCTATACGAGATTGTTCAGTTTTTGATTTACGAAAAAAAATGGTCTCATCAGGAAATAGAGTTCACCTTTGAGGGGCCTGAACGGGAAAAACTCTTTATTTTGCAAAGTCGTGATATGGTAACCAAAGAAGAGCGGCCTACGACGGTGGTTTTCATCCCTACACCAGAGCTTGAAAGGTCGTTTATAGCACGGGGTATCGGGGTTTCGGGAGGGGCACTTTCTGGCCGGGTGGTGTTTACCTTAGAAGATATCGAACAGTTTCGCCAGCAGGATCCGTACTCTCCCCTCATCTTAATTCGTTTTGATACTGTTCCGGACGATATTCAAGAAATAAGTGCTGCCGATGGATTACTTACCGCCCGAGGAGGTCAAACGTCTCATGCGGCTATTGTGGCTTCGCGATTGGGCAAAACTTGTGTTGTAGGTTGCGAACATTTGGTGGTCTATGAAGATCAGGGGTACGCTCGTCTTGGAGAACATATAATTCGCAAGGGAGACTGGATAAGCCTTGATGGTGTAAATGGCCGCATCTATTTGGGTAGGCACGAAGTCAAAGAGGCCACTAGTCTTTTTCAGAATTAGTTACCAAGGTCATCTATAAGTTGACTGACAGGAGGAGGGAAATGATTCAAATATCAGAGCCTTTACCAATAAGATTAGGAATTAATGGCTTAGGCCGTATAGGTAAACTTACCCTTTGGCACCACATTGCTCGTAAGTCTTTTTCCGAAATAGTGGTTAATTTAGGTAGACAGGCGGGACAGAGTCTGGCTGATATTGCCCATTATATCGAAAAGGACAGTACTTACGGGTGGCTACCGGTATATTTACACGGCCATCGGGCCCAACGTGTCATTGAAAACCTGGATGAAACTAACGGGACCATGACCATAGATGGTGTGCCAGTGCGCATCCTCAGAGAGAAGCGAAACCCTAAAGAAATTGCTTGGCGTGACTACGGAGTAAAACTGGTGGTCGATGCTACAGGACGTTTTCGGGATCCCACCGCAGATCCGGAAACGCCTGGTGGTGCCTTGCGTGGGCATTTGGTAAGCGGAGCCGAAAAGGTCATCCTTTCGGCCCCTTTTAAACTGAAGGAAAAGGGGGTGGGGTTTCCGGAAGATACCGTAACGGTGGTATATGGTATAAACGAAGATGATTATAACCCTTCCAAACACCAGGTCATTTCGGCGGCCTCTTGTACCACTACTTGTCTGGCCTATATGATGCGCCCGTTGTTGGATTATTTTGGGGTGGAGCGCATCCTTTCGGCCTCTATGGTTACGGTACACGCTGCTACTTCGTCTCAGGCCGTGCTAGACCGTGTTCCCAAGGCAGGGGCCACAGACTTACGCAAGATTCGTAGCATCTTCAATAATATTATCCTCACTACTACAGGGGCAGCCAAGGCCCTAAGTCTGGTTATACCGGAGATGAAAAAAATAGGCTTTATTGCCGAAAGTGTGCGGATCCCCACCAATACCGGGAGCCTCATTGTATTAGTGATAAATATCCAAGACGAGAGTTTAGAAAACCGTATTACCCGCGATACCATAAACAATATCTATCGCGAGGCAGCTGAAGGGCCCTATAAGGGATACCTAATCTATACCGAAGAGCAGAACGTTTCTTCCGATATAATCGGCTACCCTAAGGCTGCTACTATTATCGAGGCCTCCGAAACCCATACTCGTACGGCCTTGATCCATGTAGATCTAACCAAGGCCTGCGGACCTGACGGGAAGGCTCTAAAAAGTTTGGTGTGTTCAGAAGTCGAAGTACCTATTACCCAGGCCGTTATATATGGTTGGTACGACAATGAATTTGGTTCCTACACCAATATGTTAGGCGAGCTAACCCTTTACATCGCCCAACAGATGATTTGAGGAGGAGATCCCGGAGGGAGGACATGAAAACCATAGACCAAATCAAAATAACGAACAAAAAGGTCTTTTTACGGGTTGATTTTAACGTCCCCTTAAAAGGTGGGGAAGTAGCCGATGATACCCGTATACGATCCACCCTTCCCACTATTCGTTATGCCCAGCAACAAGGGGCCCGGGTGATTTTGGCCTCCCATCTCGGACGCCCCAAGGGAGAGCGCCGGCCAGAGTTTTCCCTAGCTCCGGTGGCTAGGAGATTAGGGACTTTGTTAGGGCAAGAAGTTTCCTTGGCCCCAGACTGTATAGGGCCAGAAGTAGAGGCCATGGTGGATAACTTGGCCCCAGGCCAGGTTTTACTTCTGGAAAATCTGCGCTTTCACCCGGGAGAGACCGAAAATTCTCCGGAATTTGCCCAGGCCCTGGCCCGACTGGCCGAGGTATATGTAAATGACGCCTTTGCTGTCTGTCACAGGGCCCATGCTTCTGTAGTAGGCGTTCCTGCCCTGCTTGAAGAAAAGGCCGCGGGTTTTTTGTTGGCCCGCGAAGTCCGTTATCTCTCCAGACTTGTTTCCGCTCCGGAATCACCGGTGTCTATGGTGGTTGGCGGGGCCAAGGTCTCCACCAAAATTGGTGTATTACGTAACCTCTTGCCCAAGCTCGATAAATTGTTAATTGGTGGAGCCATGGCCAATACCTTTCTGAAGGCCCAGGGGTTTAAGACAGGCCGTTCTTTTGTGGAGGAGGAATTTCTAGAAGAAGCGCGCCGTATCTTACAAGAAGCAGAGACTGCGGGGGTAAAGGTCTATTTGCCCCTTGACGTGGTGGTGGCTGAAGACAAAGAGGGGAGCTGGGTAGAGACGGTTTCTATAAGGGATGTGCCCGCAGTCAAGGCCATTTACGATATTGGTCCTCAAACCATAAAATACTTTGCCCAGGCCTTGAAAGGACAAGGTACCATTGTGTTTAACGGCCCTTTGGGGTTGTTTGAAAATGAGATCTTTGCCCAGGGGACTTTTCAGTTGGCCCGTATAATAGCCACTTCTAACGCCGTTACCATATGCGGTGGAGGAGATACTCTGCGGGCCCTTAAACAGGCCGGGGTAGCCACGGCTTATTCTTATTTGTCCACCGGGGGAGGGGCTTTTCTAGAATTTTTAGAAGGCAAATCCCTTCCAGGTATAGAGGTTTTAAACTAATTTAACCAATGGGGGGCATTGATGGGAGAAATACGTATGAATATTGAAGCTCGTACAGATTACGATTGTGAGGTAACAGGGCTTCCTGCCCAACGATGGGCAGAGGCCGTTTTCAAGATAGACAAAGAAGAGATAGTATTAGAGGTAAGCGTTGAAAAACAGGTCATAATAGGGTTAATGATCGGCGAAGATACTATGTGGAAGGGGACTTTGGAGGGTTTTAAAAAGCTCTTACAAGGCAAGCTAAAGCCTTAATTTGGAGGTGGGGAAATGACACGCAAATATTTAATGGCGGGTAATTGGAAGATGCACAAGACGGTAAAAGAAGCGCAGGCCTATGTGGAGACCTTTTTGCCGTTGGTAAAAGAAGAGACAGAACGGGAAATTATGTTGGCCCCGTCCTTTACTGCTCTTTATGCTTTGGCGGATCTTTTAAAAGATACCAATGTAGTTTTAGGGGCTCAGAATTGCCACTGGGAAGACGAGGGGGCCTTTACCGGAGAAGTTTCACCTAAGATGCTTGCCGAATTAGGGGTTACCTATGTTATTATAGGACATTCGGAACGAAGACATATTTTTGGCGAGACAGACGAGGTCATTAGAGGCAAGATCGAGGCTGCTTTGCGTCATGGCCTTCGTCCCATAATGTGTGTGGGCGAGACCCTAGATGAGCGGGTGGCGGGCGACACCATGGTAGTTCTAGAAAGACAGCTACGCGAAGGGCTCAAGGGCTTTAGTGCTGCAGATCTAAAAAACTTGGTCTTGGCCTACGAGCCCGTATGGGCTATAGGGACAGGGAAGACAGCCACTCCGGAAATAGCCCAGGAGGCCCATGCCTTTTGTCGCAAGATTCTCTCTGATATGTTTGGGGATGACTTTGCACAGTCGATACGCATCCTTTATGGGGGTAGCGTAAAGCCTGAAAATGTTGTAGGACTTATGGCCCAAACGGATATAGACGGGGCTCTGGTAGGAGGGGCGTCTCTTTCCCCAGAGAGTTTTTCCCGGATCGTTTGTTTTGGGAGGGAAACTTAGATGTACACGGTTTTGGTCATTGTGCACGTAATAGTATGTCTGTTTTTGATAGGTATAGTGATGGTAAATGTGGGAAAGGGCTCTGAGGTAGGGGCCGTATTTACCGGTAGCCAGGCCATTTTTGGAGGTGCTGGCCCAGGTACCTTCCTA
>JALSKZ010000032.1 GCA_026988575.1 Thermodesulfobacteriales bacterium
GCCTATGCTGAATGGCTCATCTTGGCGGTGGTGGGGCTTACCCTAGCCTATAAAATAAACCTGGCCTTTTTTCTTTCCGCCCTCTGGTTATGGATTATGGGCTTTTTCTACAATGTGCCCCCCTTTCGCACCAAAGACGTCCCCTATTTAGATGTTCTTAGCGAAGCGGTAAACAACCCCATAAGGCTCTTTTTGGGCTGGTTTTGCCTTATCCCCAACAAAATCCCGCCCCTTTCGCTGGTACTTGCCTACTGGATGGCTGGCGCCTTTTTTATGGCCACCAAAAGGCTTGCTGAGTACCGCATGATAAATAACGCAACAATTGCCGCCAAATACCGCAAATCCTTTGGCTACTATGACGAAGAAAAGCTCATTATCAGCATCTTTTACTACGCCCTTTTTTGTGCCTTTTTCCTGGGCATCTTTATCGTTAGATACCACCTGGAACTGATTTTGTGTGTGCCGCTCTTTGCGGGATTCTTTGCCTACTACTTAAAGATCGGCTTTCGGGAAAACAGCCCGGTACAAAATCCCGAACACCTTTACAGGGAAGTGGGCTTGATGCTTTATCTCGGAATTTGCTTTGTGGCCTTTGTCTTTCTGCTCTTTGTGAAAATTCCTGTGCTTTACGAAATATTTAGAGTAGAACCAAGCTCTATTAAACCACTCTGGGAGTTTTAACATGCCAGGTCTTTTGGGATTAATCGCCAAAGATGGCAAAATAAACGCAAACGAATTTTCCAAAATGGCCCAGGCCCTAAGGCATAAAGATACTTACACCTTGTTTGAACAAAAGGAAAAGGCCTTTGCCCTTGGTTTTGTCTCAAATAACGCCTTTGCCCTGTCGCCTCAGCCTCTTAAAAACGAAAACGCTCTCTTATTTTTTGACGGGGAGATTTATGATAACAATGGCGATATCCCCGATGATGAATTCTTTTTAAAGGCTTATCTTTCCCGGAAAAATTTTGACTTTTTAAAAGACCTTGAGGGCATTTTTTCCTTTTGCCTCTGGGATAAAAGCAAAGACACCATCTACGTAGGTGTTGATAAGTTTGGCCTAAAGCATATTTTCTATGCTGACCTGCCCGAGAGCTTTCTCTTTGCCGCAGAGCTTAAGGCCTTTACCCGGCATAGCAATTTCCCCAAAGACTTAGACTTTTTAACCCTTGCCGAGCTTTTTCATTTCGGCTTTGCCCTTGGTGAGGGTACCTTATTTGAAAGGGCCAAGCTTTTACCAAACGCCACCATCCTGGCCTATAACTTGAGGGAAAAAAGCTTTGGTCTCACTAAATACTGGGACGAAAAAGGGCTTTTTACACCGCGCGGCGGGCACAAGAGGCTTCCCTACCAGGAAATTTGCCTTCTTTTTGGCCAAGCAGTACAAAAAAGGGCCCGGCCCAAAGACCGCCTTGGCCTTTCTATTTCAGGGGGCCTTGATTCAAGAAGCATCCTTGCCGCTTTAGGCGAAAAGGCAAGGGGGCTTCCCTCATACACCCTTGGGCTTCCAGGTTGCCAGGACGAACGGCTTGCGTTTCGTCTGGCCCAGGCCATGGGGACCAAGCATAAATTTGTCCCCATAACCGAAGAGACCTTAAAGAATTTTCTCTCCCTTGCCCGCACGCTGATTTATTTTAGCGATGGGTTTTACTTTCCCCATGAATCAACGGAAAAAACTGCTCTTGATTATTTTGAGCGGGCTGATTTTCGCATACTCATGAGAGGCCACGGGGGCGAGCTTGTCAAGTGTGCCCTTGCCTTTCCGGTTCAGGTTGATAAGGCCGTATCTTCAGCGCCTACCCCTACGCTCTTAGCAGAAATTTTGTTCCGCAAGACAAACCTGGTGCTTTGTGATTTCCCAGGGGAGGCCCTTTTCCAAAACAAAGAATTGCGCGCCTCTTACCAGGCGCTTTCTAAAACCTGCCTTAATTTTGTAAAGGCTTATTACGACGATTACCTGCCTGAAGACGTCTTCATGCTCTTTTATTTGAAAGAATATATTCACCGCCAGGCGGTAGCCTCGCTAAATATTTTTCGCACCGAGATAGAATGCAGCATCCCTTTTCTGGATAGCAGGTTCTTAAGGCAGGCCTTTTTGCTGCCCCCGCATTTAAGATACGATGGCCAGATACAAAAGGCCATTGTCAAACACTTTGCGCCGCCCTTGGTAAAGATTCCCGACTCCAATACCGGGGCCCCTTTAGATGCCGGAAAACTCAGGCTTTTTCTCATTGATAAGTTTAATGCCGTTCTCAAGCGCTTAAGTATCCCTGGTTTTCGGCATTACACCGAGTTTGACAGATGGCAGCGTAAGTATTTTCGCCAAGGCATTGAAAAGGTCATTTTTAACCGCAGAATCTTAGAAAGGGGACTTTTTCAAGAAAAGGCCTTAAAAGAGATTTTTGACCTTCATATTTACGGGAAGAGGAATTACGCCCGCCTCTTAGGGACCATCGTGGGTATTGAACTCTGGTTCAGGGACTTTTACGACTAGAGGGATTTTAAGGGGCTTTTTATACGCCTTTTCTCGGCTGTTTCCTTATCCCAGAGAGTAGGGTAATTTTTTCCCAAAAAAACATGGAGGCCCTTCATGGCGGACTTTGTTCACCTCCATTTACATACCGAGTGGAGTTTACTTGATGGGGCCATCAGGCTACGGGATCTTTTTCCGCAGGCTCAAGAATATGGGTATCAGGCCTTGGCCATTACCGATCATGGTACGTTGTACGGACTTATTCACTTTTATGAACAGGCCTTGGCCTCGGGTATCAAGCCTATTTTGGGGTGTGAGGTATATGTGGCCCCAGGGTCTCGTTATGATAGAGTGGCCAAGAGTGCTCATGAAGCAGGGTTTCACCTGGTGTTGCTATGCGAAAACGAGAAAGGCTATAAAAATCTCTTACGCCTGGTTACCTTGGCCCATTTTGAGGGCTTTTACTGGAAGCCCCGGGTAGATAAAGAATTGTTGGCCCAATATAACGAGGGGCTTATTGCCCTTTCGGCCTGTTTGCACGGTGAGGTACCGGCGGCCATATTGAGAGGCCAAATGGACAAGGCCCGGGCCCTGGCCGAAGAATACGCCCGCATTTTTCCAGGACGCTTTTATCTTGAGCTTCAAGAAAATGATCTTCCAGAGCAGAAAGAAGTAAATCAAGCCTTGGTAGAGTTGGCCAGGGAATTGGGACTTCCCTTGGTGGCCACCAATGACTGTCATTATCTACGTGCCGAAGATACCAAAGTACATGATGTGCTTCTTTGTATACAGACCAACAAGACAGTCCATGACGAGAACCGTTTGCGTTTTTCCACCGACAAGCTTTATTTTGCCTCTCCTCAGGAGATGGTAGAACGTTTTGCCTGGTGCCCAGAGGCCATAGAAAATACACTAGAGATTGCTAAAAGGTGTAACGTTAAAATTGAGCTGGGCCAAAACCATTTTCCCAAATATCCCATTGAGCCAGGCCGCACCTACGAAGAGGTCTTTGAGGAAAAGGCCCGGGCTGGTTTTGAACGTCGGTTGGCCGAACTAAAGAAATTTCCTGGGCTTGCTGCCTCTGAAGATGAATATCGCCAGCGCCTGGAATACGAACTGGAGATTATCAAAAATAAGGGCTTTGCCAGTTATTTTTTAGTGGTCGCCGACTTTATTTCCTGGGCCAAAAAACAAAAGATTCCCGTGGGCCCTGGCCGTGGTTCAGCCGCGGGCTCTCTTGTGGCCTACGCCATGGGTATCACCAACTTAGATCCCATCCGTTATGGTCTTCTCTTTGAGAGATTCTTAAATGTAGAGCGAAAAAGCCTTCCGGATATCGATGTAGACTTCTGCATGCGGCGCCGAGAAGAAGTGATCCACTACGTGCGTCAGCGTTATGGAGGAGAAGAATACGTGGCCCAGATTGCTACTTTTGGCCAGATGAAGGCCCGCGCCGTGGTCCGTGATGTGGGGCGGGCTTTGGGCTTTTCTTATCCAGAGGTCGATAAAATTGCCAAACTTATCCCCGAGACGGTTTCTACTTTAGATAAAGCCCTGGTTGAAGAACCCCGCCTGCGGGAATTAGTAGAAAGAGATCAGCGTATAGCTGAATTAATAGCCATCGCCAGGGCCCTAGAGGGCTTGCCCCGACATTCTTCTACCCATGCTGCCGGGGTGGTAATAGCTGACGCCCCCCTTACTCAATATTGCCCCCTTATGAAGGGTGACGCCAACGAAATAGTTACCCAATTTGATATGAAGGCCGTAGAACGAGTTGGCCTCATAAAATTTGACTTTTTGGGTCTCAAGACCTTGACCATTATTGACCATACCCTGCGTCTGATTAAAAAGCATCACGGCGTAGAACTTGACTTGGAAAATCTACCTCTCGATGACGAAAAGACGTATGCGCTTTTGCGGAAAGGAGATACCGACGGGGTGTTCCAGTTAGAATCTTCCGGGATGAAAGATCTGCTCATTCGTATGCAACCCTCGGAATTCAGTGACCTTATTGCTATTTTGGCCCTTTACCGTCCTGGGCCCCTGGAATCGGGTATGGTTGACCAATTCATAAAGGCCAAACACGGAGAAGTAGAAGTCTCCTACCTTTTGCCCGAGCTAGAACCCATTCTCAAAGAGACCTACGGCGTAATCGTTTATCAGGAACAGGTCATGAAAATTGCCCAGGCCCTAGCTGGTTATAGTCTGGGAGAAGCCGATATCCTGCGTCGGGCCATGGGCAAAAAGAAACCAGAAGTCATGGCCGCCCAAAGAGAGCGTTTCGTATCGGGAGCAGTCAAACGCGGCATTCCCCAAGATAAGGCAGAGCAGATCTTCGATTTGATGGCCAAATTTGCCCGCTACGGTTTCAATAAAAGTCATTCTACAGCCTACGCCTTGGTGGCTTACCAAACGGCCTATTTAAAGGCCCATTATCCTTTGTGTTTCATGACGGCCCTCCTCTCCTACGAAATGGAAAAGGTAGACCAAGTCGTCAAATACGTACACGTGTGTAGGCACATGGGTATTGATATCTTGCCCCCAGACGTGAACGAAAGTGATATAGCCTTTACCATTACCGGGGATAAGATCCGTTTTGGCCTGGCCGCGGTAAAAAACGTGGGCGAAGGGGCCATAGAAGAAATATTAAAGGCGCGCCGAGAAGGGGGGCCTTTTAAGTCCCTAGAAGACTTTTGTCTGCGCGTAGACCTGAAAAAAGTAAACCGCAGAGTCATAGAAGCCCTCATAAAGAGCGGGGCCATGGATTCTTTGGGCGCTACCAGGGCCTCGCTTATCCAGGTGTTAGATGAAATGCTCGATTGGGTACAAAGCCGTCGCCGGGATCGTGAAAGGGGCCAGGCCTCTATCTTTGATGTGGTAGTCCAAAACACTCCTGCCTCAAGTCCCGTACAGATTCCTGATCTACCCGAATGGTCAACCACCTTAAAACTGGCTTTTGAAAAGGAGGCCTTGGGTTTTTATATAAGCGGTCACCCCCTGGAGCCATACAAAAAGTGGCTTGCTTACCTAACCCCTTACACGATTGCCAACTTAGAAAGACTTTCTGACCGCACCAAAGTGGCGCTGGGTGCGGCGGTGGCAGGGCTTAAAGTCATTAATACCCGTAAAGGCGAACGTATGGCCTTTGTAAAACTGGAAGATGGCGAAGACACTATAGAAATGATAGTGTTTCCTGACCTCTATAAAAAAGTAGTTGAGCTCTTAGAGACCAAAGGCCTAATCTTTGTGGTGGGCACCTTTGAACGAGATGAAAGGGGAAGCAAAATAGTGGCCCACCAAATAGTCCCTCTAGAAGAAGCCCAAACCGTGGCGCGGGGTCAGGTAGAATTAGTCCTAAACGGCGAGGAGGTCCGTAGAGAACAGCTAGAGGCCTTAAAGAACCTGTTGGCCACGAGCAGAGGAAATTTTCCAGTAACATTGCGCCTAAATTTTAAAGAGGGCGAAGTGGCCATAGACCTGTCGAGAGATTTTCAAATAGAACCCCGTCAAGAATTGGGCCGGGCCTTGGAAGATCTCTTTGGAAAAGTCTCTCTTCACATAAATCTCGACCTATAGATCGTATTGAAACGCTTGAAAAGGCTTTTAAGTTTTCTTTAAATCTCCTCCGATTTATAAATAAAATCTATTTGACTTATTGATATTCTTCAATTATTTAAGCCTACGTCCTAAAAGGGTTAGGAGGTTTGGTGTGGGTTATGAATCCCTTTGGCAAAAATTAGGTCTAGATCTAGAGGCCCACGAGGGCCTACTAAATGGTCTTGGCAAGGTCTACGAACAGGTCTTTTTGGCGCAGAAAAATAGGCCTCAGGCCATGGAATACTTTGATCAGGTAGTGGGAAGTATTCATGGAGCGCGGGTTGAAGAGCTCTTTAAGGCCAAGGAAGAGTCTCGTCTGGTGGTAGGTACCTTTTGCGTCTTTGTTCCAGAAGAAATTGTATGGGCGGTAAACGGCATATGTGTGGGGCTTTGTGCTGGTGCCGAAGTAGGTTTTGAGCAAGCTGAAGAATTATTACCCCGCAATCTCTGTGCCCTTATTAAGGCCTTTTTTGGTTTTAAGCTGGCGCGGGTATGTCCGTATGTGGAGATCTGCGACTTTTTGGTGGGAGAGACCACTTGTGACGGCAAAAAGAAGGCCTACGAGATATTTAATTCATTAAAAAAGACCTATGTAATGCATGTGCCGCAAAAGAAAGATGAGGAAAGCTTAAAGTTGTGGCTAAATGAGGTAAGGCGTTTCAAGGAAGAAATAGAAAGGGCTTCGGGTAGAGAAATTTCTGTAGCCGAACTAAAAGAGGCCATTGAGCTTATCAATCGCCGCAGAGAGGCCTTAAATCGTCTGAATGAGCTGCGTCGCGCTGATCCGCCTCCTATCTCTGGTTTAGATACTTTGCTCATCAACCAAATCGCCTTTTACGATGATCCGGTACGCTTTACCACTAAGGTGAATGAATTATGTAGCGAGTTAGAAGAGCGGGTCAAAAAAGGCCAGGGAGTCTGTCCGAAGGGCACACCTAGAATTATTGTTTCTGGTTGTCCTATGGCCATCCCCAACTGGAAGATACCTTATATCATAGAATCTGCAGGGGCCGTAATTGTGGGCGAAGAATCCTGTGTAGGTCGTCGTAATACTAGAAATCTCGTCGAGGTTTCTTCCTCCACCGTAGATGGCCTCGTAGAAAATATAGCCAATAGATACATGGGAATAGATTGTGCTATTTTTACGCCTAATGTAGAGCGAGCCGAAAACCTGAAAGAGATGGTTTCAGAATTGTCTGCTCAAGGGGTAGTTCATTATAGTCTGAAATTCTGTGACCCCTATACCATCGAAGTTCACCACATGGATAACGCGGTATCTTCCTTGGTGCCCACACTCAGAATCGAAACGGACTATAGTCAAGAAGATATGGAACAATTACGTACTAGAATAGAGGCGTTTCTCGAACTATTGAAATGATAATAGTCGGCATTGATATTGGTTCTCGTTCTATAAAAAGCGTGGTCTTAAAAGACGGGGTCTTAGAGGCGACTACATGTATAGAGACTACGTATGAACCCAAAGAACAAATAAGGCAATTATTATCTGGTCTACAATACGATTGTTTAGTAGCCACGGGTTACGGACGTTATTTGGTTCGTGACGACTTTGGGGCCGAAGTAATCACCGAAATCAAGGCCCATGCCTTGGGGGTGCGTTATTTCTTTCCAGAGGCGCGCACTATATTAGATATTGGGGGACAAGACACCAAGGCCATAGCCCTTTCTCCAGAAGGTACTGTGGTTCGGTTTGAGATGAATGATCGTTGTGCGGCAGGTACAGGTCGCTTCCTTGAGGTTATGGCCCGGGCCTTGGGGGTTGAGATTGCAGGACTTGCGGACTTGGCCTTGGCGTCCTCAGAGGCCGCACCCATTAGCTCTCTCTGTACGGTGTTTGCAGAAAGTGAGGTCATAGGCCTTATCAGCCGTGGTCAAAGGCGAGAGATCATTGCCAAGGGTATAATCCTTTCCATTGCCAAGCGATCTACGGCCCTGCTTAAGAGGGTAGGCCTTCAGGCCCCGGTAGTTTTCACCGGAGGCGTGGCCTTAAACAAGGCCCTAGTGGAGACCTTGGAGAGACTTTTAAATCTCTCTTTATGGGTCCCTAGAGAGCCCCAAATTACCGGAGCCCTTGGAGCGGCTTTATCAGTCTGGAACACCAGGGCCGGGTTAGGGAGCCGGTGCTCCCCCAGGGCTGCAAACCCTGAGGAGCCCTGAAAAAGGGACTTGGTTGGTTCAACTCCAACCCCGGCCTTTATTTACAAATAAATTATTTTTTCGCCGCTCAGGACAGCTATTTCACCCGGATATAATATAAGGGGTTTTACTTGTCGTTTAAGGGCCTCACGCTTAAATAACCGGGGAGGTGCATCAATAGATTCATCCCCTAGGCGGTAGGCCCCCCAGTGGATAGGCAAAGTCCACCGGGCCCCTAACTCTTGGGCTACTAAGACTGCCTCTTGCGGGTTCATATGAAAGGGGGCCATGAGCCAGCGAGGCAAAAAGGCCCCGCAGGGGAGTAAAGCCAGATCAAAAGGGCCAAAATGGGCTCCTATTTCGCGAAAACCAAAGTAATAGCCGGTATCACCCCCAAAAAATAGCTTAAATCCCGGGACTTCTACCAGATAGCCACACCACAGGGCCAGATTAGTATCCAGAAGGCCTCTTTTGGACCAGTGCTGTACAGGAAGGGCGATTATACGCACTCCGTGGATAATTTGTTCATCAAACCAGTCAAGCTCTAATATATTGTTTTTGCCCCAAAAATAGCGAGACGTGCCCAGAGGTACGATTATTTTTGGGTCTCCCCTCAGGCGGGCAAGGGCTCGACGACTCAAATGGTCTCTGTGGGCATGGCTTATCAACACTAGGTCTGGGGGAGGAAGTCTTTCGGGGGAAATAGGGGGAGGGGTTAGGCGCTTTACTACACCAGCAATGTTTTCAAATATGGGATCAAAAAGGATGTTCTTACCCTCTAGACGAAGCCAAACCGTACCATGCCCAAGAAAGCTTACAAGTGGCCCCTCATGGGTGCCCAGGAGCTCCGGATCGGGCCTGTATACCGGAACAATGCTGCGTTGACGTTCGCGTACATGGGAGATCTTCCACTTGATAATTTCACGGAGCACAGGGGCCTCTTGAGACAACCAGGGATTGATAAAGCCCCGTCTAGTATGGTGCCGACGGTCTTTTGCCAGCTCTAACAGACTATATTGGCCTGCGTTTATTACTTTTTTGGGACCGAAGTATTGATGGAAATATTTAATAGACATGGAGAAAATTTAACCTGAATTACCTCTCCAGCATATATTTTGGGCCTCATAAATTGTAATTTTTTGCACTCTTTCAGTCTTTAATTTTAAAGATCTCGTTAGATCCATGCCAAATGCTAAGAAAATCAAAAGATGTTAAGAAAATCAAAAGATGTAAAAGTAGCAAATATGGGGCCATGAAAAGGCCTTAGGCAAGAGTTTATTCGTGTAGTTGGGGCTAGGTTTACTTTCCCTAGGCGTTAAAGGGCTTCCTATAAGCAGCCAAAAGGGCAGAGTCCTTAGCCAGATAAGCGGTTGACAGGGGGCGTATTTCAGGTTATCAAAGGGGAAAAACAAGGGGCCGTAGCTCAGTTGGGAGAGCGCGTGAATGGCATTCACGAGGTCGAGGGTTCGAGTCCCTCCGGCTCCACCAGAATGGTGAGGCTTTAAAAATATATGTCCCGCCCAGAAGTGGTGAAAAATCTCAATCAAGATCGTCAAACAGCGCGTTTATCCCAAAAAGACGAATTGGTCTTAAAGGTTACCAAAGAAATCGTCATTAAATTTATAGAAATGGGTCGTTGTTCCCCGGCTTCCTTTGAAGAGGTCTTTCGTTTGGTTTTTTGTACCATCAAAAATACTATTCAAGAAGATTAGTCCCTTTGGGCCGTGTTACTGGGTAAGGCCTGTTTTGACCTCCAAGGATTTTCCCTGGTGGCTATATTTGATGCAAAAGGAAGGCTTTGGCACCTTCAATTCGGTCTTCATCCTGCGCCGGTTTTCTTGAAGCGTTTGAAGAAAAAAGATTTTCCTTGGATAATCCCCCCTGAACTGCTTTTCTCTCTTAAAGAAGCGCTGTGTCAATACTTTGAGCAGCAGGCCCCCTTTGTTTCTTTCCCTTATTTCTTGCTGGCTACCAGCTTTGAACGAAAAGTGCTTCAGGTAGTGCGTCAAATTCCTTACGGCCAGGTTCGTACTTACCGTTGGGTTGCTCAACAATTAGGCCAACCCGGGGCTGTAAGGGCGGTGGGCCAGGCCTTGGCTAGGAATCCACTGCCTTTACTGTTTCCGTGCCATCGGGTGATAGGCAAAAAAGACCTCGGGGGATTTTCAGCCGGCATTCTGCTCAAAAAACGCCTTTTAAGGGGAGAAGGTCTTCTCTTTGACTCTTAGTTGAGGCTTGTCAAAAGCTTGACACCCCCTTTGAAACCCTTTGGTAAAGCAGTCTTTTACGCCTCTTTTGATCTAAAAACGATCTGTATTTGTCTGGCATTTACCTTGCAAAAAGGCTCTTGCTCGAGGAGGTCCTCATGGCAGAAAAGGCAGAGGCTCAAGAAAAAAAGGGTGGTGGCAAAAAAAAGCTCCTTTTCTTAATTATCATAGGGCTCGTACTTTTGGGAGGTATAGGCGGCGGGGCCTACTTCTTTTTATTTGCTAAAAGCCCCCCTCCAGAGGAAGAGGCCCCGCCTAAGCCTAAGGAGCCGGCGGTAGGGCCCTTTTTGCAACTTGATCCTTTTATTGTTAACCTGGCTGACCCCACCGGGCAACGCTACCTCAGGGTTAAAATCACCCTAGAGTTTTATAATAACGAGGTCTACAACCAGGCCAACGAACGTATACCCCAGATCAATGACGCCATAATTATGGTCCTTTCCAGCAAGACGGTAGAAGAAGTCCTTTCTCCTGAGGGCAAAATGGAGTTGCGCATGGAGCTTTTGCGCAAACTAAACGACTTACTAGGCCCACATTCGGTTAAAAACATCTATTTTACGCAATTTGTGGTGCAATAAATATGAGCGAAATACTTTCTCAGGAAGAAATAGACGCCTTATTGAGTGGGATCGACGAAGGGGCCGTAGACACCACACCGCAAAAGTCCCCCTATAGTGAGGAGGACATAAAACCCTTTGACTTTCGCAACTATACTATCGCGGCCCGTTTAAAGATGCCCGGCCTGGAGGTAGTAAACGACTATTTCGGGCGAGGGTTTCGTAGCACACTGTCTTCCATGCTCCGCGAAGTGGTAGATGTAGTGGCTTTACCCATAAAGCTGGAACGCTTTAAAGACTTTTTAAATCGTATACCAGTGCCTACTTCGCTACACCTCTTTCGCCTGGAACCATTACGAGGCCAATGTCTTCTAAACCTGGAGAGCCGCTTGGTCTTTGCCTTTGTAGAACGTTTTTTAGGTGGTTCTGGCCGCCGGATGACCAAAGTAGAGGGAAGAGAATTCACCCCCATTGAACAACGGTTGATACGTCGGGTGATAGAGGCTGCTTTAGTGGAGCTGGAAAAGGCCTGGCGGGGCATACACCCGGTAAAACCACAATACGTCCGCAGTGAAATCAACCCCCAATTTGCCCGGGTCCTGCAACCCGACGAAACCGTAGTGGTCTGTTCTTTTAACCTAGAATTAGAAGACCTAAGAGGCGAACTCCTCATATGCTATGGTTTGGGCACCCTGCAACCCGTAAAGGCCAAACTTTATTCTCCCTTTCAGAGCGAAGAGGACGCCGATCCTTACTGGCGTCAACAATTAGAAGACATTATTCGCTCTGTGCTGGTGGAGTTGGTAGTCCCTTTAGGAGCAGCCACTGTCTCGGGCAAGGAAGTCCTTGAGCTCGCTGTAGACGACATCATCCAATTGGACACCCCGGTGGATGAACCCCTACCGGTATATGTACAAGGGATCAAAAAAATATTGGGCGAGCTTGGCGTTTACCGAGGGCACAAGGCCCTTAAAGTCGTAGATCTGATTAGTGAGGGATAGCCTATGGCAGATGAGATAAAACAGGACGAAATAGACCAACTCCTAGAAGGTAATCAACAAGAAGTACCTAAGGAAAGCGAGCAGGAAGGGGAAAAGCCTCAAGAGGACTCTGCCCCAGAGGGAGAGGCCTCTTCTCAGGAAGGCTCCTCCTCGGAAGAGGATCTATTGGCCCAGTGGGAAGAGGCCTTAAAAGAGGCCAAGGAAGCAGAAGGACAAAAGGAAGAGGGCCCTTCGGGGACAGATGTCGCGGCCGAAAAACCCAAATTTGAGGAATTTTCCACGGATAAAGGGGGAAACGGTGCCCATCCGAGCCTCGACTTTATATTGGACATTCCGCTGGAGATTTCTGTGGAAGTAGGCCGGTCTAAAATGATCATAAACGATCTCCTCAAACTCACCCAGGGGTCCATTATAGAGCTTAACAAGCTTGCCGGAGAGCCAGCAGAGATCTATGTCAACCAGCGTCTTATGGCTCGAGGCGAAATAGTAGTAGTGAACGACCGGTTTGCCGTCCGACTCACCGAGATCATTTCACCACAAGAACGCGTAAGGCAATTGGGATCATGAAGGGATTGAGTGTTTATCTACAGGTACTGGGTATGGCTTTGGCCCTTTGTGGGCTTTTGCTCTTAGGGGCGTGGCTAATGCGCCGCTTGAGGGGGTTGCAAAACCAAAGGTCTTCAGAGCTTATCCAGATTAAGGGCATAAAGCCCATCAGTTATAAGGCTCACTTGGTTTTAATAGAAGTGATGGGGCACCATCTGCTCATTGGCGTAGGGGAGTCTGGACCTCGCTTGCTTTGCCAGCTGGAGGAGAAAAAAGATGCGCAAACTACTTCTTAGTACATCTTTTTTGTTGGTCCCCCAACAGGTCTGGGCGGTAACCATCCCTACGGTAAAAGTGGGTCTTACTAATACCAACAATCCCCATCAGGTAGCGGCGGCCTTACAGATACTGCTCCTTTTGACGGTGCTATCGGTGGCCCCGGCCCTACTCCTTATGGTCACTTCCTTTACCCGCTTGGCGGTGGTCTTTTCCCTCCTCCGCCATGCCTTGGGTACCCAGCAAACCCCACCAACCCAAATACTTTTGGCTTTGGCCCTCTTTCTTACGTTTTTTATCATGTCTCCGGTCTTTTCCAGGGCCTATAACCAGGGGATTAAACCCTATTTAGATGGTGAGATAGACGAGTATGAACTCTTTCAATCGGTAAGTAAACCCTTTAAGGAATTTATGCTCCATAATACCCGGGAAAAAGATCTGGCCCTTATGGTCAAGCTCTCCGGGGAAAAACGTCCTCTCACCCCTGAGGATGTAAGTATGGTGAGCCTTATCCCGGCTTTTATGATAAGCGAACTGCGTACGGCTTTTGAGATAGGTTTTCTCCTTTATATCCCCTTTCTCATCATAGATATGGTGGTGGCCAGTGTGCTCTTGTCCATGGGCATGATGATGTTACCCCCGGTGATGGTCTCTCTGCCTCTCAAATTACTGCTTTTTGTCTTGGTAGACGGTTGGAATATCTTGATTGGTTCTTTGGTACGTAGTTTTGGGATAGGAGGTTGAGATGACCGAGACTACAGTGGTGGGACTAGCTAGACAGGCTGTAGAGCTAACGCTTCTTATTTCCATGCCCATGTTACTGACAGGCCTGATTATCGGGCTCATAGTGAGTATATTTCAGGCCGTAACGCAAATCCAAGAAATGACCCTTACCTTTGTGCCCAAAATAGTAGCTGTGTTCCTGGCCCTTTTGCTCTCTTTTCCTTGGATGATGCACAAGCTATTGGCCTTTACCCAACAGCTGATTTTGGGGATTCCGGGGTACATAAAATGACCGATCTTTACACCTATTTATGGACAAACGCGGCTGCCTTTTCGCTGGTTCTGGTGCGGGTAAGTACGCTCTTTTTCTTTTTACCTATTTTTGGAGTAATTACTCCCTTTCCCATAAAGGCGGGGATATGCCTTGTTTTGACCTTAATATTTACCCCTTTGGTGGTTGGTCGAGTCTCTATGCCTACAGATATTTGGAATTTCTTTTTGCTCTTGGTTCCCGAGGCCCTTTTGGGGATGAGTATGGGCCTTTTAGTCCGGATTATATTTGCTGGTGTACAGCTTGGCGGACAACTGCTTGGTTTTCAGATGGGTTTTGGAGTGGCGGAAGTGATCGACCCGGTTACCGGGGCCCAGGCACCGGTGCTTTCGCAGATGGCCTATCTCATAACCCTTTTGCTCTTTCTAGTCTTAAATATTCACCATTATTTTTTACTGGCTCTAGGGGAAGGTTTTAGACTTTTGCCCCCGGGTTTACTCAAACTGTCTCCCTCTTTCTTTTTAGAATTGGCTCGCCAGGGAGAAATATTATTTCGCTTATCTTTACGTATTTTGGCCCCGGTACTGGCTATTCTTCTGCTGCTACAAATTGCCTTTGGCATAATTTGTCGTTTTGTGCCCCAGATCAACATAATGATCGTGAGTTTCCCCTTAACTATCGGGGTAGGGCTGTTCTTTTTTGGCCTCACTCTAGAGTTGCTCGGTAAGGTCTTAAATCCGGCCTTTGGTAGGGCTGTAGAACAGTTGCCCTACGTGCTTAAGGCCTTTGGAGGCGGTTAGTGGCTGAGGAATCTTTGCAGGAAAAGACAGAAGAGCCTACGCCGCGAAGACGTGAAGAGGCACGAAAGCGCGGTCAGGTGGCCAAAAGCCGCGAAATAGCCGCGGTGGCCGTGCTGTCAGGGGGGCTTTTCTCTTTTCTCCTGGCCGGAGGATTTATTTATACTCAGCTGGTTCACAATATGATCTACTTCTTACGGTTGCCTTATTTGAACTTTGACCTCCAGCTGGTTCAAAATATTCTCTATACGGCTAGTAAATTTGCCCTCTTGGCCTTGCTCCCGGTAGTGGCTGCGGTCACCATAGCCTCTTTCCTTTCCCTATTTTTGCAGGTCCAAGGAGTGGTGGCCTGGGAAGCCCTAAGTCCCAAAGGGGAGCGCATAAACCCTCTTGAAGGTTTCAAACGGCTATTTTCCATCCCTTCTTTTGTGGAACTTATTAAGTCCCTCTTGAAGATCATTTTAATCTCCTTTGTGGCTTATTTAGTAATCAAAAAAGACGAGACCAAGGTACTCTTACTCCTAGATGAATCTGTGGAACAGATAGCTCGAGAAATCTTCATTTACGCCCGCGTGCTCGTTTCAAAGACCATCATAGCTCTCTTAGCCCTTGCGGTCCTGGACTTTATTTTCCAGCGTTGGGAAACGGAACGCCACCTCCGTATGAGTCGTGAAGAGCTGAAAGAAGAGCTAAAGCAAACCGAAGGAGATCCATGGGTTAAGGCCCGCATCAGGCAAATACAGAGGGCTATGGCCCAGAAACGCATGATGGCCGAAGTACCCAAGGCCGACGTGATCATCACCAATCCTCAGCACCTGGCGGTGGCCCTAAAATACGAATTGGGTGAAATGCCGGCTCCCCAGGTAGTGGCCAAGGGAGCGGACTATATAGCCCAGCGTATTCGGGAAATTGCCCAAAAAAACAATGTTCCTGTGGTGGAAAATCCACCTTTGGCCCGGGCCCTTTACCAGGTAGAGGTGGGAGAATTCATTCCTGCCGAACTCTATCAGGCCGTGGCCGAAGTACTGGCTTACGTTTACAAGCTCAAAGGGAAGGTACATTAAATGGCCGAGCGAGCACTTCCTGCACCAAATAAATTTGCTCTGGAACCCACCAATTTGGTGGTTGCCGCAGGGGTAGTAGGCGTCCTAACCATTATGGTCATTCCCTTGCCCCGTTATCTGATGGATCTTCTGCTTTCTATGAGCTTTACCATTGCCTTATCTATCCTATTGATGTCCATGTACATAAACAGGCCCCTTGATTTTACGGCCTTTCCGTCCTTATTGTTAATAACCACCCTATTCAGACTCTCTCTCAATGTGGCCTCTACACGACTTATCCTGCTACATGGCCACGAAGGTCCCTTGGCTGCCGGCCAGGTAATCAAGAGTTTTGGTCAATTTGTGGTGGGAGGCAACTACGTAGTAGGGGCCATTGTGTTCTCTATATTGGTAATCATAAATTTTGTGGTCATTACCAAGGGTGCTGGTCGCATAGCCGAAGTAGCGGCCCGTTTTACTTTGGACGCTATGCCAGGCAAACAGATGGCCATTGATGCCGACCTAAATGCTGGTCTAATAGATGAGGCCGAGGCCCGCAGACGCCGAGAAGAGATCGCTAGAGAGGCCGAGTTTTACGGGGCCATGGACGGGGCCAGCAAGTTTGTGCGTGGTGAGGCCATAGCTGGTCTCATCATAATGGCCATCAATGTAATTGGCGGGCTTATAATTGGCACTGTACAAAAGGGGCTTTCTATCGGCCAGGCTGCACATTCCTATACCCTCCTTACCATTGGAGACGGTTTGGTATCTCAGATTCCGGCCCTTATTGTCTCCACCTCAGCGGGTATCATTGTCTCCCGGGCAGCGGCAGAATCTAGTATGGGCAAGGATTTTGCCAAACAGTTTGCCCTAAGGCCTGAAGCACTGGCCCTTTCCGCCCTGATTATCTTTATCTTTGGTCTTATGCCAGGGCTTCCCACGCTGCCCTTTAGTTTTTTTGCCCTACTAATGGGGGCCTTGGCCTACGTGGCCTACCGCGCTCGTCCCAACATTCTTGAACCAGAGGAAGAAAGTGAAAAAACTCCCTCCGATGAGGGGACTTCTCCTTCAGAATCGGTAGAAGATCTATTAGTTGTAGATGTTTTAGAATTGGAAGTAGGTTATGCCCTCATCTCTTTAGTAGACGAGACCCAGGGAGGAGATCTACTTGAGCGTATCCGAAACTTGCGGCGCCAATTTGCCCTGGAAACAGGCCTTATTGTGCCGCCCCTCCACGTGCGCGACAACTTACAGCTTAGACCAGGGGAGTATGTGATCCTCGTAAAAGGTGTTGAGGTGGCCCGGGCCGAACTTATGCCAGGCCATTATCTGGCCATGGATCCCGGAGACGTGAAGAGAAAAATAGAAGGTATTCCTACCAAAGAGCCTGCCTTTGGGCTTCCTGCCTTATGGATTACCGAAGAACAAAAAGAGGAGGCCGAACTTGCGGGCTATACTGTGGTAGACCTGGCCACCGTAATCGTTACCCACCTAGCCGAGGTCATAAAAACCCATGCAGATGAATTATTGGGACGTCAAGAGGTGCAAAGGCTCTTAGACAGCCTGGCCAAGAATTTCCCCAAAGCTGTAGAAGAATGTCTGTCGGTAGTAAACCTGGGTACGGTACAAAAGGTATTACAAAACCTAGTACGGGAGCAAGTCTCTATCCGTGACCTCCTTACCATTGTAGAAACCATAGCCGACTACGGTTCCAATATAAAAGACCCAGAAGTACTTACCGAATACGTTCGTCAGCGCTTAAGCCGGGTCATTGTACGACCTTACCTCACCCCGGAAGGAAAGCTTTATGCCGTGGCTGTGGGAGAAGATATAGAAGAAGTCCTAAGGCGTCATTTGCAACGTTCTGACCAAGGGACCTTTCTGAGTCTTGATCCTAAGGTAGGCAGTCGCGTAGTAGCCGCCCTTTCTCAGGCAGCGGATCGTCTAGTAAGCACGGGTTTAACCCCGGTGTTTTTGACTTCTCCGGTAATTCGCCGTCATTTGAGGCGTTTGATAGAGCGGTCTTTGTCTCAAGTAGCCGTGCTTTCCCACGCCGAAATACCTCCCCAAATCGAAGTAGAAATAGTGGAAACGGTGAGGATTAGCGGATGAAGGTACAAAAATTTAGGGCTAAGACCAGTATGCAAGCCCTGGCCCAGGTAAAAGAGGCCCTGGGCGAAGAGGCCGTTATTCTCTCCTCTAAGCGGGTCAAAGAGGGGAGTTCGTGGGTCTACGAAATTACCGCGGCCATTGATATAGACCCGCCGCTTCAGGATTGTAAGGTCCGCGAACCCGAAGGGTTTTCGACCCTATTGAGAGAGATAGAACACATTAAAGAAATGTTAACACGGCTGGATGGTTCGTTACGCCCTAAAAGTTCTTTTTATTACCATCTCTTGGCTCAAGAAATTCCGCCTAGAGTTCTTAGCCTCTTTAGTAATAACGGCCATCTAGAACCAGAGAGTTTTTTGAAACTGTTACCCCAGCACATCAGCCGCAAGGTAGGGCTTTGTGAGTTCCCGCGCGTTCAATTTTTTGTAGGGCAGGGAGGGGTAGGTAAGACTACCTCGGCGGTAAAATTGGCTGCCCGTTATATGTACCAAGGGCATCGTATAGCCCTTATTTCCCTAGATACCGTACGTATTGGAGCCAGGGAACAAATAGAAAGATTTGCCCACATTTTGGAAATACCACTATTTTTCGTACGTAAGGATCACGAGCTAGTCAAAACCATTGCCGAGCTTGAGCAATACGACTACATCTTAATAGATACTCCCGCCCTGGGGGCCTTTTTCCCCCCCACCAGGCTTCTACGTCTACTGCAAGGGCTTAACGAGGCAGGTTTACACCTGGTCATACGTGCTCCCGAATCACCTTCGGTGGCCTTTTCTTTGCTTGAAAAATTAAAGGGTCTAACCCTTGTTTCGCTAATTCTCACCCACAGCGAGTCACTTACCTTAGGGGGGCCTTTATTTTGGATACTTTCCCCCCATGTACCCCCTGTAAGTTTTATCTCTACTGGAGAACGGGTGCCAGAAGATTTCGAACGTGCTACTTCTAGGCGTCTTTTAGGACTCCTTTTGCGTAATCTTGAGTTGGAGAGGGACAAATGTACCAAGACTTAATGATCCACAAGCCCAAATTACAAGGACCCAATTTTCCTCAAGTGTGGGCCATTTCCAGTGGGAAAGGCGGGGTAGGGAAGACCAATCTGGCTGTTAATCTGGCTATTGCCTGGCAAAAATTGGGCTACAGGGTCTTGCTCTTTGATGGTGATTTGGGTCTGGCCAACGTGGATGTCCTCCTAGGGATCTGCCCGCAAGAAAACATCTTGCAGGTCTTTGAAGGCAAACGATCTTTAAAAGACCTTTTAATAAAGGGCCCCCATGGTCTTTTGATCCTGCCGGCCAGCTCAGGGGTGACCAGACTTACCCATTTAAACGAAAGGCAAAAATTGCGCTTACTTGAAGAATTTGAGGATTTAGAAGAAGAAGTCGATATTGTTATCTTGGATACACCCGCAGGAATTTCCGAAAATGTGCTCTATTTCAACATGGCTTCACAAGAAAGGATTCTGGTAGTGACCCCAGAACCTACTTCTATAACCGATGCGTACGCCCTTATAAAGGTGCTTTGTCAACGCTATGCGGTAAAGAACTTTCATCTGGTGGTCAATCGGGCCCAACATATTGGTCAAGGACGGCAGGTTTATAGCCAGTTGGTAAAGGTGATTGAGAAATTTCTGGGGGGTGTATCGTTAAACTTACTGGGCATTTTGCCCCTGGATCCCGTGGTAACCAGGGCGGTAAGAGCGCAACAACCCTTTTTAGATCTATATCCCCAGGCCCGGATTAGTCAGTCTGTACGTCTTTTGGCCCAAGAATTAATTGCTCTGGATGGTCACCCCATGGACGGGGGACTTAAATTTTTTGCACGAAAAATAATGGGGGTAGCACGATGAAAAACGGAGCCGCTTTGTTAAAGGAAAGGGAGGTCCCTATGGGTAAGGAAAAGTCCCAAAGCCTTGATTTACAAAAGAGGAACGAACTCATCATTAAATATGCACCACTAATAAAATACGTAGCTAGTCGTCTGGCCATGCGTTTGCCTCCCAATGTAGACGTAAACGACCTCATTAGCGCGGGAGTTATGGGCCTCATTGATGCCCTAAATCGCTATGATCCCTCGCGTAATATTCAATTTAAGACCTTTGCCGAATTTAGGATCAGGGGAGCCATGCTTGATGAACTGCGCTCCATGGATTGGGTACCACGTTCGGTACGAAAAAAGGCTACTCTGCTGGAAAAGACCTACGCCGAATTAGAGCAAAAATTGGGACGCCCTGCCGAAGATGACGAAGTGGCCGAGGCCTTGGGTTTATCTATAGATGAGTTTTACCGTATGCTTGAGGAAACCAGAGGGGTCTCCTTTATTGATATCGAGACGATCAGGCGCAAAATCCCTGATCTAAACGAAGACGATATCTTTGACCTCATCGTAGACCCAAAACAAAAAGATCCGTTTGAAGATACCAAGATAAGTGAATTACGCGATATATTGGCCCAAGCTATAGATGAACTCCCAGAAAAGGAAAAGCTGGTGGTAAGCCTATACTACTACGAAGGCCTAACCATGCGCGAGATAGGAGAGATATTGGGTTACACAGAGAGCCGTATTTCACAACTCCATAGCAAGGCTATCATGCGCTTGCGGGCCAAAATTCGCGATTATTTCCAGGGTTTCTTTGAGGCTTAGGCTTTAAGCGATCTCGGCCGATATAAAAATAAAACCTACACAGGAGGCTCACATATGGGGTTTGATCCAGGGAGCATGAAGGTGTTGGTGGTGGATGATTTTGCCACTATGCGACGTATTATAAAGAACATATTATTGCAGCTTGGGTTTAAAAATATCATCGAAGCCGACGACGGGACTACCGCCTGGGAGATCTTAAATAAAGAAAAGGTTGATCTTATTATTTCGGATTGGAATATGCCCAAAATGCCTGGTATAGAACTCTTAAAAAAAGTCAGGGCCGACGAGCGGCTAAAGGACACCCCATTTCTTATGGTTACGGCCGAGGCCCAAAAGGAAAATATCGTTGAGGCCGTAAAATACCGGGTGAGTCAGTATATTGTAAAACCTTTTACCCCAGAGACGCTACAAGAAAAACTAAAAAAGATCTTTGGTTAAAGAATTAACACGTGCCTGAAGAACAAAAAAAAGACCCAACAGAATTAGAAAAAGCTGACGGTAATCTCGAAAAGGAAGAGAATATTGAGGAAAAAAAGGAGGCCGATGACCTCCAAGAAGAAGCTCATAACTCCGAAGATGACCCCCTTGCCGATTTAATGCCCGAAGAGGATCCAGAGCAAGGGGAGCCAGAAGGGCCAGCGGATTCTTTGGCTTCTCCCCCAGAAGGAGAAGCCGAGCAAGAAGACGACTTAGACCATAATATTGAGGAAACATCGCCCGAAAACGAGCCTTCAGACGACCTCCTGGCCTCTTTGTTAGAAGAAGAGGCAGAAGATAGTCAGGAGGAGGAAGAACTTGCCTCCCAAAGAGATGATTCCTCCACTGAAGGGGCCGAAGCCCATGCGGAAAAATCTAGCCCCCCTGGAGAAGAAGCAGAGGCAGAAAAGGGTAAGATAGCCTTTTTAGCCCCTTTAGTAGGGATATTTTTGGTCTTTATAGCCTTGATAGGTGGTGTCATAGTCCTTTGGCGGCTCTGGCACCTACCTGTAATCTTACCTAAAAAGGCCCAAGTACCTAAGAAAAAGGAGGTCAGTACGCCGAAAGTACAACCCCCTTTGGTGGTGGCTCCCATTGTTCCTGAGCGTAAGCTCCTGATATTGGACAACTTTCTTATTCCCTACCAGCGTGAAAACGGCGATTATGCCTTTGTAAAAAGTAAAATTCTACTATACTTTAGTGACGATAAGTCCTTTTTAAGGGTACAAAAAGACATTACTCTTTGGCGCGAACAGGTCTATCAAGTCCTTAAAAATATTCCCTTATATGTATGGCAAGATCCTAAAGGGAAAGATGTGGTGCGTAAGCAACTATTATCTTATTTAAAAAAAGTTCGCCCTGATGGTATAGTACCTGTAGATTTGGAGGTAGCAGGCTATATCCTTGATTGAGGGGTAAAATGCCCGAAGATATAAAGGCCCCAAACAAGATAATGCCTATTATGTTAAGGTCTGCCGCGGTGGGAGAAAGAAACCCTAGACGCGAGAGAAAGTTTAAAAAGCCAGGGGCCCCAAGAAAAGCAAAGTCTACCAAAACTCCCAAAGACCAAAAAATTGGGCGTTACCTCGATATTAAGGTATAAAATGGACATAGGGTTACTCTTACTTATACAGTCGATATTTGATCTCTTCTTGTTGATCTTGGTCCTGGCCCTCTATCGGCAAGTACGGAGATTGAGGGATTTGCCCCTGGAAGAAACCATTAGGCGCTTAGAAGAGGCCCATCGTCTCTGGGGCAATGTGGCCCAGAAGCTAGAAGATTATAGTAAAGAGCAGGTACCTGATCAGGGGGCTCCCTCAGATAGTGGACTAAGCCCCAAAATCAAAAAAGAAATATACCAATTGGCGGCCAAGGGTCTTTCTGCACCAGAAATTGCCGAAAAGCTGGGACTTCAAGAGGCCGAGGTAACGCTTTTGTTATCCCTTAAGGCCCAAAAGAAGCCATGGTAATAAATAAAGTATCTTTACCTTTTTCGGTTCGCCTTTTAGGCGACGACCTGGGCAACCTCCTAGAGAGGCCTGGTAAAGTATTAGAGGCTAAAGTGGAGACTATTTCAGGGAGATTAATCACCCTTTTGATTGGTGATCAGCGTCTTGAAGCCTTACTTTCAGCCGAAGTATCGGCCAGGGCCCTCAAACCAGGACGGTTTGTGCGTCTAAAAGTATTAACCAAAGGCCCTCCAGCGGTATTGTCGCTGATGCACGTCCCTCCAGAGGAAGGAACTAAAGGCCCTGCAGAAGTCATAAAACAACTTCTCATGCTATTGACCGCCCCCAAAAATGCTGTTTCGTCCAATCTTGTCCCGTCTGAAAAATCGTTTTTACCCCCTTTGGTACTAAAGGCCCTGGTAGATATAAGCTCCTCCAAACCTGGTAAGGACCTCAAAGAGCAGGGAAAAACGCAGGGAAAAACGCAAGGAAATAGGCCAGAAGGACCTCTCACCCTGTTAACCCGGTTGTGGGAGGCGGGGGTGTTTTTTCTACCGTTTTCCTTTCCCGATTCCATTTCTTGGGCAACCTTGGAAGAAGACCATAGCGAAGATTCTACAGGGGGGCGTTCTTTTCGCCTGAGGCTTTTTCTTTCTCGTTTGGGGGCCTTAGAAGTAATATTTTCCCTGTTCCAGGATAAGCTCCATGTCCGGATATACACCGCTCAAAATGACACTTTGTCCCTAATAAAAGACCATATTCCGCGCCTTTATCAGGGGTTACGTTTGTGTTACCCCGAAGTAAAACTAGATTTGGGACTTATGGAAACCCCTCCGGGGAGCCTTTTAGTGCGGGAGGGATAATGTCGGAAAGTCCTCTAAAGTGGTTTCAAGAAGCTTGCGCCGATCTAAAAAAGGCCGAAACCATGCTAAAACAAGACCCAGATTTGGCTGCTTTCCTGGCTTGGCAGTCTGCCCGAAAGGCACTTAAGGCCTTGGAAAAAAAATCTGGCAAGAGGGTTTCTACCTCTTCGTTGGCGGAGATCTTGGAGAGTTTTCCCGAGGGAAAGCTGGCTGGCAAACCGGTACGTGACGCAGCCAAGTATTTAGATCTATTTAAGGGTCTGGCCCGACACAACGATCTTTTTAGCTCAGGCCTTACTCTTGGCCCTTTGGGCCCAGGGGACGCACGACGCCTTATAGACGCCGCGCGTTTGATCTTGAACTTTCTGGAGCACCGTATCGTTTAACACCTAGTCAAGCATAAGGTTTATTAACTCGTAGACCTCTTCCAGGGCTTGAGACAGCTTTTCGGTACGGGGTGCACCGCCCTGGGCCATATCTGGTCTACCTCCACCACGTCCTCCCAACCGCTGGGCTAGATCCGCCATAATCTTGCCGGCATGTAACTTCTCCGTGAGATCTTTGGTTACCATGACCAATAGATGGGCCTTATTTTGGATCACCGCCCCCAAGACGACTACCCCGCTGCCCAAGCGCTGGCGCAAGACATCTCCCATTTCGCGCAAGGTTTTGGCCTCGGGGGCCTCTACTTCTGCCGCCAAGACCTTTATCCCTTTTATTTCCTTTACCTTATCTAAAACCGTCTCTAGGCCTCCCCGGGCTAGTTGCCGTTTCAGCTTTTCTATCTCTTGTTGTTGAGCCTTGATCTGTTTTAAGAGGGTGTCTAAGCGTTTTTCCACTTCGTGGGGGGCCACCTTTAGTTTAAGGGCCAGGGCTTTCTGTTGCCCTTCTAAATGGTGTACATACTTTACTGCTGGTTTTCCCGCCACGGCTTCAATACGTCTAACGCCGGCCTGTATACTACTATCGGAGACGATCTTAAAAAAACCTATGTCTCCTGAACGTAATACGTGCGTACCTCCACATAATTCCAAGGAAAAATCTCCTATCTTTACCACCCGCACCTTCTCTCCGTATTTTTCTCCAAAAAGGGCCATAGCCCCCAGGGCCATAGCCTCCTTGAGGGGCAAGATCATGGTCTCTACCGGTATATTTTCCCGGATAATTTCGTTAACCCGGTCTTCTAAGGCGAAGATATCTTCCTGTTTTAGGGACTCAAAGTGGGTAAAATCAAAACGCAGACGGTCTGGGGCCACTAGGGAACCGGCCTGGTGTACGTGTTCCCCAAGGAGTTCGCGTAAGGCCGCGTGGAGTAGATGGGTAGCGGTGTGGTGGCGGGCAATGGCCTTTCGGCGCTGGGCATCCACCAACAGACGTACCGTATCCCCTACCTTAAGGCTACCCTGGGTTATTCTGAGTCGGTGTACAAACAAGTCCCCTATACGTTTGGTGTCGGTGACCTCGGCCTGCCCCTGCGGGACAAGGACTTGCCCGGTATCTCCCACTTGGCCGCCAGCCTCCCCGTAAAAGGGTGTGCGTGAAAAAACAGCTTCGGCCTCTTGCCCTTCCGTAACCTCTTCTACACTTTCTCCTTTAGAGACCAAGGCCAAGATTTGAGCTTCGGTCTCTAAAGTGTCGTAACCTACAAATTCTTTCCCCAGGCCTTGGTCTAACAGGTCTTGGAATATCTGGGGGGCCTTATCCAGAGTTCCCTTCCAGTGTTGACGGCTGCGTTGTCGCTGACGGGCCATTTCTTTTTCAAAGCCAGCCATATCCAAGGAAAAACCCCTTTCTAAGGCCAGGTCACGTACGATATCGTAAGGGAATCCGTAGGTATCGTAGAGTTTGAAGATAAAATCTCCCGGCAGGATCCGTTGCCCTTTTTTTTCCAAATGTTTTAATCCTTCTTCTAGATACGAAAGCCCACGTTCCAAAGTCTCTCTAAAACGTTCTTCTTCAATCTGTAAGACCTTGGCTATGGTTTCACGTGCGCGAACGAGCTCGGGATACACGTCTCCCATATCTTCTACCACGGTAAGACCGGTTTCGTGCAAAAAGGGCCTTTCTAAGCCTAAGCTACGACCAAAACGTACGGCGCGACGGATAATACGACGTAATACATAGCCCCGGCCCTCATTAGAGGGTAATACACCGTCGGCCAGGAGAAAGGCTGCCGCTCTAGAATGATCGGCTATTACCCGAAAGGCAATGGTGGTCTTTTGGTCTTGGTGGTAGGCCCTGCCGGTAAGCTGGCTAATTTTTTTCATCAGGGCCTTAAATAGGTCGGTATCAAAATTGGTGGGTACTCCTTGTAAGGTGGCGGTAATGCGTTCAAGCCCCATACCGGTATCAATACAAGGGCGGGGTAGGGGGTGCAGGGTCCCTTTTTCATCCCTTTCATATTGCATAAACACCAGATTCCAGAGCTCTAAATACCGATCACAATCACATCCCACCCGGCAATCTGGCCTTCCACAGCCCACTTCTGGTCCTTGGTCAAAGATAATTTCCGAACATGGCCCACAAGGTCCGGTATCGCCCATGGCCCAAAAATTGTCTTTTTCTCCTAAACGGACAATACGCCTTTCCGAAAGCCCGGAGATCTTTTTCCATAAGGCAGCTGCTTCATCGTCATCACGAAACACCGTTACATAAAGACGTTCTATTGGCAGTTCTAGTTCCTTGGTAAGAAATTCCCAGGCGAAGAAGATGGCCTCTTCTTTAAAATAGTCTCCAAAGGAGAAATTACCTAGCATTTCAAAAAAGGTATGGTGGCGGGCGGTATAGCCTACGTTTTCCAGGTCATTGTGTTTTCCCCCGGCCCGCACACATTTTTGACAAGAAGCCGCCCGGGTATAAGAGCGTTTTTCCTGCCCGAGGAAGACCTTTTTGAACTGAACCATACCAGCATTAGTAAAGAGTAACGTAGGATCATCGGCTGGTACTAGAGGGGAACTAGGGACTATCTCGTGTCCATGCCGGGCAAAATAGTCCAAAAATAATTGCCTTACTTCTTTGCCCTTAAGTTTCTTCACCTGGGCCTCCTTATTTTTAGGTTTATTGATCAGATAGATCGAGGAAGGGGGCGGCGCTGGCTCTTTTCGCAAGTTGAGCTTCGGCCTCCAGGGCCGGAGCGATGTCTCCGGCCTGAGGCTTTTCTTGTACTGAGGACATTAAAGCTCTACCCCTTTGCTGGTATAATCAGCCACTAAATCTCCTACTTCGGTAGTGGAATAACCCATCTTGCCGGCAGCTAGACTCTTTAGGTGGTCTCGACATACCTTGATTACCGCATTTTCTATGGCCTTGGCGGCCTCTTCTTCACCCAAATGTTCAAGCATCATCATCCCCGCACAAATGGCGGCCAGGGGGTTAATGACGTTTTTACCTGTATATTTAGGTGCAGAACCCCCGATGGGTTCAAACATGGAAACTCCTTGGGGATTTATATTGCCTCCAGCGGCTATGCCCATCCCCCCTTGGATAATGGCTCCCAAGTCGGTAATGATGTCACCAAACATATTGTCGGTAACAATCACGTCGAACCACTCGGGATTTTTGACAAACCACATACAAGTGGCGTCTACGTGGGCATAGGAAGTCTTTACATCGGGATACTCCTTGGCTACCTCGTAAAAGGTGCGTTCCCAAAGGTTGAAGGCATAAGTAAGCACGTTAGTCTTTCCTACCAGGGTGAGTTCCTTTTTCTTGTTTCGTTTACGACAAAGCTCAAAGGCAAATCTCAGACAACGTTCTACCCCAAAGCGGGTATTTATCGATTCTTGAATGGCTACCTCGTGAGGGGTGCCCTTGCGCAAAAAGCCCCCTCCTCCTGCATAAAGACCTTCGGTGTTTTCTCTAACCACTACAAAATCTATGTCTTCGGGACCCTTGTCCTTTAGAGGAGTCCACACTCCAGGGTAAAGTTTTATGGGACGCAAGTTTATGTATTGGTCCAGTTCAAATCGGATGCGTAAAAGGATCTCTTTCTCCAGTATGCCCGGGGGAACATCTGGGTGGCCTATGGCCCCTAAATAAATGACATCATGCCTTTTGAGTTCTTCAATGCCCCCCTCTGGAATTGTTTCTTTGGTTTGGAGATAGCGCTCTCCTCCCCAGTCAAAATAGGTATAGTCTAGCTTAAAGCCAAACCGCTCTGCCGCCGCGTTTAAGACTTTTACCCCCTCGCGTATAACCTCAGGCCCGGTGCCGTCACCAGGTATAACAGCTATCTTATAAACTTTATCTTGATTCATGACCGCCTCCTTCATAATCTGGTGTTTTTTCCTATAGTAGGAGATTATTTTCTACGCAAGGTGGTTGATAGACAAAAAAAGCCCCACTTTCGTGGGGCGGGAAGGAGGAGGGCTGCTACGAACCGGCGACAATGTCACCCATTTTAAATATCGGCAAATAGAGCGAAATTATTATCCCGCCGATTACGGCCCCTAAAAAGACTATTAATACAGGCTCGATTAATTGCGACATGCCGTCTACCACGTTGTCTACTTCCTCTTCGAAAAAATCGGCCACTTTGTGCAACATCTTCTCTAGGACCCCGGTACTTTCACCTACCGAAACCATCTGGATGACCATGTGGGGGAAAATTCCGCTTTTGGCTAGTGGTTCGGCAATAGACTGCCCTTCCTGTATGCTTTTGCGAATGTCGTTTATGGCCTGTTCCACAACGACATTACCAGCTGTACGCGCTGCAATACGTAAGGCATCCAAAATAGATACGCCACTGCTGATAAGGGTACCCAAGGTACGGGAAAAACGGGCTACTGCTACCTTACGAAACAGGTTTCCAAAGATAGGTAGCCGCAGGAGGACTTGGTCTATGTGCCGGCGTCCACGTTCTGTGCGGTAATACCGTTTGAGCAAAAATATGATCGTTATAACCAGGCCTACTCCTACCAAAAAATACTTTTTTACGAAACGACTCATCTGGATCACTATCAGGGTGGGCAAGGGCAGGGCCTGCCCCATATCGGAAAACATCTTTTCAAAAGAAGGGATGACAAAGACCATAATGATGCCCAATACAATGGTCGTAACCGCTACAATTACGGCGGGGTAAATCATGGCCTTTTTTACCTTGGCCTTTAGGGCAAGGTTTTTTTCCATATACGTGGCCAGTCTCGACAAGGTGGCGTCTAAATTACCACTGGCCTCGCCTGCTTGAACCATATAGTAGTAAAAGTTGTCGAATATCTTGGGGTACTGGTGAATAGCTTCGGCGAAAGGGGAACCCTCTTCAATGGAATTTTTAATCTTTATAAGCACGTCACGGAAGTAGGGGTTTTTTTGTTGCAAAGCAAGAGACTCTAGGGCCTGAACTAAAGATAGACCGGCCTCTAACATGGTGGCTAGCTGGCGGGTAAATACCACCAATTCTTTGGCCTTTACCTTTTTGCGCTGAAAAACAAAGAGACCTTTTTGTTCTTTAGACTTGATCTTTAAGGGGGTGATCTTTTGTCTAGAGAGCTTTATCTGAACAGTACGTTCATCAGGGGCCTCTAAAGTCCCCTTGCGTACTTCTCCTGCTGGTGTACGACCAACCCACTCAAATACGGGCATAAGGCTTCCCCTTCGCTTTTTGTTAAGTATTTCGGCATCGGCGAAGGGGAAGTTAAAACCTTAACGTCCAATCCAGTAATTAGGGGCCTCTTTGGTGATTATGACATCGTGGACATGACTTTCCCGTAAGCCCGCCGGGGTGATACGGACGAAACGGGCCTTTTTACGTAATTCTTCGATGTCCTTGCTTCCACAGTAGCCCATTCCCGAACGCAGCCCACCTATAAGCTGATAGACCATACTGGACACCGGCCCCCGGTAAGGCACACGTCCTTCTACACCCTCTGGTACAAACTTAGAAGGGGAGGAAGCCTTTTGGAAATAGCGTTCCCCGCCCCCTTTCATCATGGCCCCTAGGGACCCCATTCCGCGGTAGACCTTATAGGTTCGACCTTCGTAAAGGATAGTCTCTCCTGGGGCCTCTTCGGTACCCGCAAAGAGTGAACCGATCATTACGGCGTGGGCCCCGGCTCCAATGGCCTTGGTAATGTCTCCAGAGAATTTTATCCCTCCGTCGGCTATGACCGGGATATCGTATTTATTAGCCACCGTGGCGGCGTTGTGTATAGCCGTCAGTTGAGGGACTCCCACTCCGGCCACGACCCTGGTGGTACAAATAGATCCAGGCCCCACGCCTACTTTTATACCGTCTGCCCCGGCCTTTATTAAGGCCTCGGCCCCTTCAGCGGTAGCAATGTTTCCCGCAATGAGTTCGCACTCGGGAAAGTGGGCCTTTATATCTCGGATGGCTTCCAGTACGTTTCGAGAGTGGCCATGGGCCGAGTCGATAACGATTACATCGCATCCCACCTTTAACAGGGCCTCCACGTGCCTAAGCCGCTCCGGGCCCACCCCCACAGCAGCTGCTACTCTCAACCGCCCTAAATCGTCCTTGGCGGCAAAGGGGTATTTACGCAGTTTTTCTATGTCTTTTATGGTAATTAAGCCCTTTAGACAGTAGTTTTTATCTACAATAAGCAATTTTTCGATACGGTGTTCGTGTAAGATTTTGCGGGCCTCGTTAAGGGTTATCCCTGGTTCCGCGGTGATTAGCCCCTCTTTAGTCATTACCTCTTTTATAGGTCGATCCAACTGGGTTTCAAAACGTAGATCCCTGTTGGTAACTATGCCCAGGAGTTTCTTTTCCGGGCCTTCTACCACCGGGACTCCGGATATACGGTATTCTGACATGATCTTTAATACTTCCTGAATCGAGGTCTCTGGCCCCACTGTGACAGGATCGATGATCATTCCGTATTCAGATTTTTTGACCTTTTCTACCTCACGACATTGTTGCCTGATGGACATATTGCGGTGGATTACGCCAATTCCGCCTTCTCTGGCCATGCTAATGGCCATACGTGCTTCGGTAACCGTATCCATAGCCGCGGATAATAAAGGGATATTTAGTCTTATCTTTTTGGTTATGCGTGTGGATATATCCACGTCTTTCGGTAGTACCGTAGATTCTGCCGGTAATAATAAAAGGTCATCAAAAGTAAAAGCTTCCTCTACCGGAAGGTTTAACATGTTCACCTCCGTTGATTAAAAAATTTTTCTAAACTTTTGATTTAAGCGAGTTCAGCAGAGCTCTTTATTAGGTACCACAGAAGCCCTTCAAGAAAACCCGCTTCACTTACGGTTAGAATCGGTATATTTAGGATGTCCATTACGGTGGTGAAGATCAAAAGGCCAGGCAGAATAATATCTTCGCGACCGGCTTCCATACCCTTTAACAATAGCCGCTCTTTGGTACTAAGAGCAGCCAGCTTTTGGACCATAGACTTCAAATCGTCTATTTTGAGCTGATGGCCATGGGTACGTTCGGGGCAATAAGTCTCCAGCCCCAAATCCAGACTGGCTAAACAAGAAACCGTTCCTCCAGTACCCACAAGGATTTTGGCCCCTCTAAAGGGAAAAAGATGGGCTTCAAGTTCTTCTTTTAAGAATTCCTCTACCTGGTTAATTTCCCCTTCTAAGGGGGGATCGTGGGCCAGAAATTGATCTCTAAGCCTTACGGCCCCTATGGGTAAACTTTTCCATTGGGAAATATTCTGGTCCTTTCCCAAGATAAATTCGGTACTGCCGCCCCCTACATCAACTATCAATATTGGTTCATCGTTGTGGGCCAAGGTCTCTTTGACCCCCAAAAAGGTGGTCTTTGCCTCTTGCTCAGGACTAAATACCTCTATCTTTATCCCTAATTCCTTTTCTGCCTTCTCGATAAACAAAGAGGCATTAGAAGCCTCTCTTAAGGCGGCTGTACCAGCGGCTATGTATTGTTTTACCGACAAGCGGGACATTTCGTTGACTAGTTCCGCCAGGCTTTCCAACCCTCTCTTGATGGCCTGCGAAGATAGTTGGCCAGACTGGGCAAGGCCTTCGGCCAGACGAACATTGTGGCGTCGTCTGACAAGCATCCGCAGGCCTTGGGGCCCGGGCTTGCCTATTAAAAGACGAAAGGTTTGCGAACCCAAGTCTAAGGCCCCATAAGGGGGCTGGTTTAAACGTTCTTTGATATCTTTGCCAGGTTTGAAAATAATACGTTTGCGCGGAGGTAACTTGCGAACTTCTTTTGTCTTTGGATTAGTAAAGATTCTTTCTCTTTGTTGACGCAAGAAGAACCGGCCAAAACCTCTAATCTCTATCCGGTTTCCTTCTATTAGAGAAAGCGTTAGCTTTTCGAATAGTAGATCTACTAGATATTCCAGATCTCTTTTACGAAAATCCGGAAAATAAAGGGCCAAACGGTTTACTAAATCCTTTTTAACCATGACTAATGGCCAATGAATGATAGATAAAGAGGCGCAAAATAAAGACTAAGGGCCTCACTTCTAAAGTCTTCCCCTAATATCCGTCGTACAAGACTCCTGTCGCGAGACGGATAGACCAAGGTCGGACGCTGTTTGAGCCCGGCCAGATCAGAGGCCACCCTTACCGCCTTCTCAAAATTGCCCAACTCATCAATAAGCCCGTATTCCAAGGCCTTTCTACCGGTAAAGACGCGGCCATCAGCAAATTGTAGTACTTTCTGGCGTGGCAAGTGACGCGAAGACACTATGGCCTCCACGAATTGCCGGTAAATATCTTCGATAGTGCTCATAAGGATCTTTTTCTCAGCCGGGGTAAGGGGCCTAAATATGGAACCAGCATCTTTATACGGACCACTCTTCAAGACCGTGGCCTGCACTCCCAAGCGTTCGAGGAGTTTCTGGAGGTTTGGTACCTGCATCATGACCCCGATACTACCGGTAAGCGTACCAGGCATAGCCAAAATTTTCGTGGCGCCAAGGGCCGCGTAAAGGCCACCTGAGGCCGCTACCGAGCCCATGGAAACTACCACTGGTTTTACGCTGCGGGCCTCTTTTATGGCCTCATAAATCTCCTGGGCCGCACCTACTGTACCCCCAGGGCTGTCAATACGTACTAAAATGGCCTTTACGTCCTGGTCTTCTTTAAAGTCTTCCAGATCCTTTAAGATCCTATCACTGGAAGATATAACCCCTACTATCTTTACTACCCCGATTTTAGGGCCGGAGTATATATCGGGTTTACCATGCCAAAGGAGGAAAATTCCCAGCACAAAGAGTATGAATAATACCAGGAAAAAGCCTCCCAAAAAGGCTAAACCTGTAATAACCGGATTACGAGACACCTCTTTGACCTACACTACTTCTTTTCGGAAGCTAATTGCTCTCTTAATACCGCTCCCAGGGTTATACCAGGCCCTTTTTGTTCCTTGCTAAATTCTTTGTAATGACGTTTTTCTTCGTCTTCCTTGAGTTTTTTAATCGAAAGTCCCAACCGGCGGTTTTCTGGCTCTACTTTTATTACCTTGGCCTGGACTTCTTGTCCTGGTTCGTAAAGCCCTACCGGTGTTTTAATCTTCTTATCCGAGACTTCCGACACGTGGATCAGCCCCTCCACCCCTTCTTCAAGCTCTACAAATATGCCAAAATCGGTCACGTTGGATACCTTACCCGAGACTACAGAACCTATAGGATACTTTTCCGGCACAGACTCCCACGGATCAGGGGTTAACTGTTTAATCCCCAGGGCCAACCGCTCGCGCTCTCGATCTATTTTTAAGACCACGGCTTGGACTACATCTCCCGGCTTATAACGCTCTTCGGGATGTTTTATTCGTCCCCACGATAGATCGGATACGTGAATAAACCCGTCTATACCCTCCATAACCTCCACGAAAATACCAAAATCGGTAACAGTCTTTACCGGGGCCTCAATTACGGTACCCTCGGAAAATTGTTCGGTTAGTACATCCCACGGATTGGGTTCCACTTGACGGAGACTAAGGGAAATGCGTCTGTTCTCTTCATCGATACCGATAACTACCACTTCTACTACGTCTCCTTCGGAAAGGACATCCTTAGGATGCCTTATCCTTTTTGTCCAAGAGAGCTCGGATACATGAATAAGCCCCTCGACTCCAGGCTCAAGCTCCACAAAGGCTCCAAAATCAGTAAGGGAGACCACCTTGCCCTGCACTTTAGCCCCTAGAGGGTATTTTTCCCCTATATTTTCCCATGGATCCGGTGTCAGTTGTTTTACTCCCAGGGCAATCTTTTCTCTTTCGGGATTGTACTTGATTACCTTTACCTTAATACGATCGCCCACCTTGAAGTAATTAGACGGGTGTTTTACACGCCCCCAAGATATATCTGAGACATGGAGAAGACCATCTACACCACCTAAATCCACAAACACCCCGTAATCAGTAATATTTTTGACTATTCCCTCGCGTACTTGCCCTTCTTCCAGGCTCTCCAAAAGACTCTTGCGCTGTTCTTCTTGTTCCTTTTCCAGGACCACTTTACGGGAGACGACTATATTATTTTTCTTACGGGAACAGTTAATCACCGCCACTTTGATATGGGTGTTAATAATTTCTTCCGGATATTTAGGCGTCTTTAAAAAGGCCTGTGAAAAGGGCAAAAAGGCCCTGAGGCCCTGAATATCTACGGCAAAACCACCTTTAATACGTTCTAAGACGTAAGCTTCAAGGAAGGCATTATCTTTGGCGGCCTTCTCTACGGTTTCCCAGGCCTTCTGTCGTTGTAAACGCCGATAAGAAAGCTTTACCAGACCATCAGGGGTGCGGAGGCGTTCTACCAATACCTGGACTTCATCTCCAGGCTGGACTCTTATTGTACCGTCTGGCCCCTTAAATTCACTTACCGGGACTACTCCTTCGCTTTTGTAGCCTATATCTATGATTACACTGTCTTCGTCCACGCGAATGACCTTTCCCGTGACCACCTCCCCGCTGGATATGGTCTTGATTTCCTCGTCAAGGAGCTGGGCGAAATTCTCCTCGGCGAGTTTTTCGGTTTTTTCTGCCATGTTCTCCATGTCTCCTAACCTCCCCAAAATTTGACTGCACCTTATACCAGAGGGAACCTAAAAATTCAATGTATCCCTACTGGCTGGTAAGGGGCTAATACCCCTTTGTTTGGCGTAAAAATGTATCTTTTGAAGCATAAGATCCAAAACTTCCCTTAGGTCTAGACTTGAAGTATCAATAATAATAGCGCCTTTAGGGACCACCAAGGGCGCTATCTTTCGATTTTGATCTTGTTTGTCTCTTTTTATTAGTTCCTCAAGGACTTGCTGATAGGTAACGTTAGCCCCTTGGGCAATAAGGTCATTATAACGCCGTTTGGCCCTTTCTTCAGGGCTAGCGGTGAGAAAAAATTTGACGTCTGCTTCAGGAAAGACCACACTGCCCATGTCTCGGCCCTCCGCCACTACCCCCCCTTCTAGGCCATAGGAGCGTTGGAGTCTTAAGAGCCAGGACCTAACACCTGGAATTTGAGCCACCACCGAAGACCATCGGTCTATTTCGGGGGTACGCAAAAAGGGGGTTACGTTGCGGCCGTTTAAGAAGACTTCTACCCCTTGAGCACCTTGTTTCAGGCGTAGATCAAGCCTCTCACACAGCTGCTCAATGGTTTCTTTATCGTTAGGATCTATTTGGGCCTCTTTGGCCCAGAGCCCTACGGCCCTATACATAGCCCCGGTATCTAGAAATAGATACCCAAGCTCTTGGGCCAGTCTTCGCCCGAGAGTGCTTTTTCCGGCCCCTGCTGGACCATCAATGGTAATTAGTAATCCCTTAGGCCCCACTAATTACCTCCGAAAGGAGCTCTATAAAACGTTGATTTTCGGCGGGTAGGCCCACGGTCACACGAATAAAGGTGGGTAGCCCATAGGCCTCCAGACAGCGAATGATCACCCCTTGACGCAAAAGGGCCTCGTATATGGGACGAGCAGGACGATTTAGATCAACCAAGAGGAAATTGCTCTGCGAGGGGTAGGGCCGACAGCCAAGCTTCTCAAACGCTTCAACCAGAAAATCTAGCCCCTGCCATACAAGCTGTTGGACTTTTTTAAGGTATTCTTTATCTTCAAGGCTGGCGCAAGCAGCACAGAGGGCCAGTTTATTTACGTTAAAAGGCTGGCGTATGGTATTTAATACATCGGCTAGCGCTTCGTGCATGAGACCATAGCCTATGCGCAAACCGGCCAGACCAAAGGCCTTGGAAAAGGTACGCAAGGTCACTACTGTGGGTTGATGATATATAAATGATAACCCCTTGGCCACTTGAGGGTCTCTTACAAATTCTCCGTAGGCCTCATCCAAAACTACTACTACATCAGGGGGTAAATCCCTGAGCCAGGAAGCAAACTCGTGGTGATAGATAATACTCCCTGTAGGGTTGTGGGGGTTATCTAAGAAGATGATCCGTGTTTTTTCGGTTACTAGTTGGGCCATGGCCCCTAAATCATGGTGGAAATCTTTTAAGGGTAGGGTTTTGATCAGGACGCCGCTGGCCGCGGCAAACTTTTCATACATCAAAAAAGAAGGTTTGCTCACGATTATTTCTTCATCTTCTCTTACAAGACACCGGAGGAGGAGATCAATAATCTCGTTTGATCCGTTGCCCAAGACTACTTGTTCTGGCCCCCTGAGACCAAAGCGTTGGGCCAACTTTTGGCGCAATTCTATACCAGAGGCCTCGGGATAGCGGTGTAGCTCTTTAAGGCCCCTTTTTATCGCCTCTATAGCCTTTGGAGAGGGCCCTAAAGGATTTTCGTTGGAAGCAAGTTTTATAATGGGCCCCTTAATCCCTAACTCACGCCTGAGCTCTTCGATGGGTTTTCCTGGTGGGTAGGGACTAAGGCCTTTCAGATAAGACTTTATTTTCATAGGTGCCTATTAAACCGAGATCGAAAATTTGGCAAGGGGGTTTAAGGTCTTTCGAGCAAGATACTTACCGGTACCAAGCGCACTTTTTGGCCAAGCCAGGCCCTTTCTCGGCGCAGGATATGTAGGGTTTGTGTATGTGGATGCCCGATCACTACCACTCTGCCCTGCCTTTGGGCTAGCTTGAGAGCCCTTTTGAGTTGTTTGCACACTTCTTGCGGGGAAAGATTGTGGTCTAAAAAGACCTGGCGAACGGCATAGGGCAAACCCAGGCTACGGGCTATTTGGGGCACAAGGCTTTTTTTAGTGGTACGGCTGTCCACGTAAAAGAGCCCTTCTTGTTTTACTTCTTCAAGTACCCAACGGGTATGCTCGTAATTTTCGGTAAAAAGGGAACCCATGTGATGATTTACACCCACTGCGTAAGGTACAGCAAGAATGGCTTGGCGCACCAAATATTTGGTCTGTCTCTCAGATAAGCTAAGCCTTATAAGACCCGGAGTAGACCTATGGCTTTGGGCCTCTAAGGGCAGATGTACCAGGACTTCATAGCCGTATTGGTGGGCCTCTTTAGCTAGCTTTTGCGTATACGGGGCGTAGGGCAAAAAGGCAAAGGTCAAGGGTAACTTGAGATCAAAAAATTTTTTTTCCAAACGGGGGTTTTGTCCCATGTCGTCAATGATAATGGCCATAAGGGGCTTTTTAGACTCAGGCTTTTTTTCTGGTAAAATTGTCTTTTTAGGGGGAAAAGATTTAACTCTAGGGCCTCTGTCAGGAGGAATTGGGGAAGGAGGTCTTACCACTACCGGGCGTAAGACCCAAAGGGCGACCATCAAGGTGACTATCAAAAATAAAAACCACAGGGCCCACCCCAGGGGTGAAGGGGTGGGCCTTTTCTTTCGACGCGGCATCAATCAAACTTAAGGACCTTAAATCTCTGCCAACTCTTTAGGATCTGGAAGGCCTCTTGGAATTGGCTGTCGTATTGAAAACGTTGTTTGATCTGTTCTTCTTCTTTTAAGACCTTGGCGTTGGTCTCCTGGGGTTTTTGTTGTTTTGAGGACTGATTGTTCTTAAGGTGGTGCTGTAGATCTTTTTCCCTGATAATGCGCCTCTTTTCGGCCTTTTTTAGGCATTCCGGATCAAGAAGAGGTACTACAATGTCGGGCTCTATTCCCTTGGCCTGAATGGAGCGTCCACTTGGTGTGTAATACTGAGCGGTGGTAATACGTACGGCTGAGCCATCCGGTAGCGGAATTATCGTTTGCACAGATCCTTTGCCAAAAGTCCTGGTCCCCACCAAAATAGCCCGGTGTTGGTCCTGTAAGGCCCCGGCTACAATTTCTGAGGCCGAGGCACTACCTTCATTCACCAAGACTACAATAGGGTAGGGATGTTTGCGTTTGTTGGGAGTAGCCTCAAAACGAAGATTTTGTTGTTTAATACGTCCCTTGGTGTACACAATAAGACCCTTATCTAAAAATTCATCTGCCACTTTTACCGCAGCATCCAAAAGCCCCCCTGGATTATTGCGTAAATCAATAATAATCCCTTTGAGGGGTTTGTTTTCTTTTTCAAGTTTGGCAAGGCCTTTTACCAGCTCGTTAGGAGTCTTTTCCTGAAAGTTGGTAATCCGTATGTAACCATAACCTGGTTCGATAGTATAAGCATGTACGCTCATGATAGGAATCACATCGCGTACCAGGGTAATATCTTTTAATTCGTTCCATCCCTTACGCAGGATAGATATCGTAACCTTGGTCCCCTTAGGGCCCCTTAATAGTTTTACGGCTTCAATAAGGCTCATTCCTTTGGTGGGCTTTCCGTTTATTTTTAAAATTTTATCTCCTGGCTTAAGTCCTGCCTTCCAGGCCGGAGTCCCTTCAATAGGGGCCACCACGGTAAGAATCCCGTCGCGGATGGTGATCTCTATGCCTATACCGGTAAAACTGCCCTTGGTCTCGATTTGTAATTCCTTGTAGTCGTCAGGGGTCAAGAAAGAAGAATGGGGGTCAAGATTGGAGAGCATTCCTTGAATGGCGCCGTAGATTAATTCCTTTGGGGTTACCGGATTTACGTAACTGCGCTGGACCAGATCAAGTACCTCGGAAAAGAGTTTCAATTCTTTATAAAGGTCTTGTTGGTCGTTAGAGGCTGCCGAAACAGGCAGACTAGCCCTTACCAAAAGCCCCAAGACAAAAGCCCCTATAAAAAGGGCCACCAAGAACAAAGGTGAACGGAATCTTTTGCATCCCTTATCCATAATTTCACCTCAAAAAGTGTAATTTAGCTGTATCAAGCCAGTCTAATGGGTTTTGGGCAGTATTACGAAAACGTAATTCATAATATACCCCGGCTTCACCAAAAGGGATCTCACCCACTTCACCCAGGATCTCTCCTGCTTTTACGATATCTCCTGGGCTTACTTCCACCTTACCCAGTCCTCCAATAACAGACAAGAAATCGTAACCATGATTTAGAAATAATGTAAGCCCTTGCCCCTTGATAATGCTTATTTTTACCACTTCTCCGACATAGGGGGCCCTTACCGGAGTACCTGCTGGGGCCGCAATAAAGATGCCGGGCTGAAATATCTTCTGGTTGGTGACTGGATCGATAAAGAAACCAAATAGCCGCTTTACGACCCCTTGAACCGGGGGGAGTATAAACCCCTTGGCCTGGTAAAGGGGGGCCCAAGTCTTTTCTTTTTTGAGCTTCTCAAGGGTCGAGGTGGTGGTTTCTAATCGTTGCTGGGTAGATTGTAGTTCCTGGCTAAGTTTTTGGATGGTAGTGTAGGCCTTAACCATATTTTCTAAGGTTTCACGATAAAGGGTAATGTTTTGGCGCACCTCGGCCAAAAGGGTTTCCTTTTGGGCACGCAAGGCCTTTAGACTCTTTATTTCTTGTTCTTTTTGTCTCTTTAGGAGGGCAAGCTTGGTCTTTTCGGTCTTCAATAAGCTCTTTTGGCGTAGAAGAGATTTTCTCTTTTGGCGTAGTGAACGAGCCAAGTTCTGGTCGTGGGCCAAAAGTATTTGAAAATAAGCAGTGCGACGCAGAGTGGTTGATATGTCTGAAGGGGTAAAAAGGAGGTTTAGCCATCCCAAACGGCCAGTGGTGGCCAAGGCCAGGAGACGCTTTTCAAAAACAGCTTGAAGCTGTTTGAGCTGGTTATCAGTATTCGCTATTGCTTGCTTTAAGGCCCTTAAGGCCAATTCTTTCCGGGCAATCTCTTCCTGGAGTCTTTCTATCTCTTGTCTCTTAGCCTCTATTTTCTGGGCCAACACTTCCAGTTCTTGTAATATATCCCGTTCTTTCTGGGCAGATTGGGCCAAAAGGGCCTTTTCTTTCTCTATTTCGGTCTGGAGATCTAGCCCCAAACAACGTGACCCTAGTAACGTAAAAAGCGTCGCGAGGCCCAATATGAACCATTTAGACAAAGTAATACCACTCCTCCAGCCAGGATAAGGATTTCTTTAGGTCCGAAAAAGGAAATCTGGACGGTAATACCGGGAAAAATACCCTCTAGGGCCTGGGTTAGGTAGAGGTGGATGACCCACAAGATCAACAGAGAACCCCCCGTGGCCAGGAGGGCCTGGATAAAGGCCAAAAGGAGGACAGGCCCTTGGATAAATCCAGCCGTGGCGCCCACCAACGAAAGTATCTCGAGTTCTTCTTGTCGCTGAAGGAGGACCAGGCGCACAGTGGCGGCGGCAATAAACAAAGTGGCTCCCCCAAGTAACCCCAGACCAGTCAGAGACAAGATCTCTAAAAAGCGCTTTAAACCCGCCAGGCGTTCAAGCCAGCTCTTGGCGTATTGGACCTTAAAAACATGGGGGTCTCTTTTTATTTCTTCGGCCATACGGGGTAACGCATACAAAACGGAAAAGGGCCTTTTAAAGGATACCTCAAGTAAAGGAGGTAAAAAGTCTGGACTCACCCCAGCAAGGAGATCTTGGTCTTCAAAGAGCTTTTGCAGATCTTTAAGTACCTTTTGCGAATTTATATAGCTGACTTTGGCTACTTCAGGTAGCTTTTCCAACTCTTTAACCAGGTTCTGACACTCTTTTAGATCAGTACCGGGTCTTAGATAGACATTTAGCACCAGTTCGCGGGCCAAGTGATTCGTAAAGTCTTCCAAGTTTACGTACAACAGGACAAAAAAGGAAAAAATAGTAAGGCTTAAGGTAATGGTAAGGGTAGACATTAGGTAAAGAGGGGAGGCACTGGTCAATTCACGCCATGTTCGGCGTATCAAATTTTTGATCACGGGTTAAGTAACCTCCCTTGATCTAATACCAGGACACGTTGATGTCGGTCCACAAAAAGGGCCTGGTCATGGGTGGCCAAGATCACTGTTGTGCCCTGAGCAACCAAATCCTCAAAAAGGTTCATAACTTCTTCGGTACGCTTTGCATCTAGGTTTCCTGTAGGTTCGTCAGCCAGGAGTAGTTTGGGTTTATTGACCACGGCCCGGGCCAAGGCCACCCGCTGTTTTTCTCCCCCGGACAACTCTTTGGCCAGCTGTCTCTCTCTACCTGAGAGGCCAACAGCTTCAAGGATATCCAGGACTCTCTTTTTGATTTCTCCTGTGCTAAGGCCTAATATCTCTAAGGCCAGGGCCACGTTTTCAAACACAGTCCGACTCTCTAGCAGCTTGAAGTCTTGAAATACTACCCCCATGCGTCTACGCAAAAAGGGAACCTCTCGACGCGAAAGTTGAGAAAGGGCCTTGTCTTGAAAATAGATCTCTCCCGTAGTGGGTTTTTCCGCCCGAAATAAAAGTTTTAAAAGGGTACTTTTACCTGCGCCACTGGGACCGGTGATAAACAGCAATTCCCCTTTTTCCACGGCAAAAGAGACTTCATCTAGGGCCTTTATATTGGGTTCGTATATTTTAGTTACCCGCTCGACCCGTAAAATATAGTCCATAACTCCTCGATTATAAGAAGGCAATTTTATTTGGGCAATCCGTAACCCTTTTTAAGCAATAAAATCGGCCTGCCGATTACTTTCAATGAATTAAAAAGGAGGAAGCATGGCTAAAATTGATGCCTTTTTAAAATTGATGGTAGAAAGCGGGGCCTCTGATTTACATATGACCGCGGGCAATCCTCCTATTCTGCGTCTCCACGGTGACCTACAACGGATAAAATATAAAGTACTGGAAAACGACGAGCTAAAGGCCATGCTCTATGAAATTACCCCTGAAGAACGTATACGCGTCTTTGAAGAGACAGGTGACGTAGATTTTGGGTTCGAATTGCCAGGGTTGGCCCGCTTCCGTGTCAATATGTTTCAACAAAAAAATGGCATAGGGGCGGTCTTTAGGCTCATCCCCAGTAAGGTAAAAACCGCCGAGGAACTGGGGCTTCCACCCATAATAACCAAATTGGCCATGTTGCCCAAGGGGTTGGTCTTAGTAACCGGGCCCACCGGGTCAGGTAAATCTACGACCCTGGCCGCTATCATAGATTACGCCAACCGCAACCGACAAGACCACATTCTTACCATCGAAGACCCCATAGAATTTGTGCACCAGTCTCGGGGGTGTTTGGTAAACCAGCGTGAGGTAGGCATCCATACTCAAAGTTTTGCCAGCGCCCTACGGTCTGCCCTTCGTGAAGACCCAGATATCATTCTGGTTGGTGAAATGCGCGATTTAGAAACCATTGCCCTGGCCATAGAGGCCGCCATGACTGGTCATTTAGTCCTGTCTACCTTACACACTATAAACGCCTCCAAAACCGTAGATCGTATCGTAGAGATCTTTCCCCACCAACAGCAGCCCCAAATTCGGTCTACTTTGGCCGATGCCTTAAGGGCTGTGGTATCCCAAACCTTGTTTAAACGTATAGATAGGCCTGGGCGCGTAGTGGCCTTTGAGATATTAATTGCTACCCCAGCAGCTCGTAACCTAATCCGAGAGGGCAAGACCTATCAAATTCCCTCGGTGATTCAGACCGGGCGTAAATACGGCATGATTAGCCTGGATGATTCCATAATGGAACTCTTAAAGAAGGGGCTTATTAGTCCGGAAGAGGCCTTAAATAAGGCGGTGGACAAGGGAAGATTCTTACCCTTTGTCAAACAAGCCGAAACAGCCGATTTCACCGAGGTGATCGCATGATAAGGCCCACGGAAGTAGCTATATTAATCGGGACCATGGCCAAGGCCCGACCACGTATCAGTGACCTAATCTTTACCCCCTCAAGGCCCCTTCAAGTAGCCGCCGATGGACAATTATACCCGGTAGATGTCCCTACCTTTCCCATCAAGGAATTGACCCCTTTTCAAACCGAGGTATTGTCTTTGGCCCTTATTGGTAATCAACCAAGGCTACTAAGAGACCTTCTACTCCATGGTTCAGCGGACTTTTCCTACCATTTACCCGACGGGACTCGTTTCCGTGTAAACGTATTTTCCCGCCAGGGCACTTATAGCATTGTGATGCGCAAACTCTCCTCCCGTCCGCCACGTATAAAGGACCTAGGCCTGCCTGAGGCCTGTTATCTGATGGCCAAAGAGAAGGCCGGTATAATTTTGGTAACCGGGGCCACAGGCCAGGGTAAGACCACCACCCTGGCGGCTATATTAGAAGAGATCAATCATCAAGAACCTTTACACATCGTTACCCTGGAAGATCCTGTCGAATACATCCACACACCAGTAAAGGCCACCTTCAACCAGAGAGAATTGGGTACAGATTTTGATACCTTTGCCCACGGCTTACGTGCGGCTTTGAGACAGGCTCCACACATTATCTTGGTGGGGGAAATACGCGACCGTGAGACCATGGAAATTGCCTTGGCGGCAGCAGAAACAGGACATCTGGTATTTTCTACCATGCACACTATAGGGGCCTCCAATACAGTAAACCGCATTTTGGGTTTTTTTAACATTGACGAAGAAAGACAGATCCGCTTACGTCTTGCCGACACCGTAAGATGGATAGTAGGGCAAAAGCTCATCCCTAAAAAAGACGGGGGTCGCGTGGCCATATTTGAGATCCTTTTCAACAATATACGTAGCAAAGAAACCATCGTGAAGGGCGAAGACGAAACGAGAAACTTTTACGATATCATGAGTAAGGGTTCTCCCTACCATATGCAGACCTTTGATCAGCATCTTCTACGCCTTTACGAAGAAGGGATAATAAGTGAAGAAACGGCCCTGGCTTATTGTACGCGCCGGGATATTGTGGGCCGCGGTATAGACATAATAAAGACAAAGAGGGGCGAAAAGACCAGTGATCTAGACGAATTAAACCTAGAAATAGAACACTCTGATTTAAGGAGATAGTCGTGGTTGAGGCCAGGTGTACAAAGTGTGGTAAACGTTATCGCTTAAAAGGTGACCCAGAGGCCATGCATTTTCTGTCTCTTCCCTGTCCTGAGTGCGGCGGCCCTCTAGAGGCCGTACAAAATGCACCTGCTTCAGAACCTCTTTTAGAAGACTTCTTATTAGATCGTCCTTTGGCCTTAATCTTCTGGGATATCAGTGCGGAAAAGGCCCCCTTTTTACAGGCCTTAAACCGGCTGGGGTTTGAATCCCGTATTGTCAAACAGCCTTCTCATTTGGCCCAGTGGTTACGCTTTCATACCCCGGCGTTGTTTATTTTGGTTTGCGAAGATTTCTCCCAGGCCCATTTATTATTGCAGACCCTAAATCGCCTTCCCTTAAGCGAAAGACGGGAAATTTTTACCATCTGGATCTCCCCTAAGGTCCGTACCATGGACCCCCGCCTGGCCCTCCTTCACAGTATACACCTGGTGATCAACACCAGTGATCTACCTCGCTTTCCAGAAGTTTTCGAAAAGGCCCGCAAGCTTTGGGAAGGCTTTTACAGCCCCTTTAAAAAGGCTCAAGAATCCTTAGCCCAGGAAAGACATCTTTAAAAAGTCTTGCCTTTCCCTCAATAAGACTTTAAGTGTAGAGCAAAAGCACAAAAGGAGGTGGGCATGTACCACGTACGCAAGGCAGTGCTCCCTGTAGCTGGCCTAGGAACGCGCTTTCTCCCTGCCACCAAGGCCATCCCCAAGGAGATGCTTACGGTGGTTGATAGACCAACTATCCAGTACATAGTAGAGGAAGCGGTGGCTTCAGGTGTGCGTCAGGTAGTATTGGTCACCGCGGCGGGCAAAGAGGCTATAGCCAATCACTTTGACTATTCCTATGAGCTTGAGGCCTATCTTCAGGCCAAGGGGAAAAGAGATTTGTTAGAAGAGGTTCAACGGGTAACTAGCCTTATCGAAGACATTGTCACTGTTCGTCAGAAAAAACCCTTGGGTTTGGGACACGCCGTTTACGTCACCCGCCACGTAGTAGGACGTGAACCCTTTGCCGTACTCTTAGGTGATGATTTGGTAGATGCCGAGCCTCCGTGTTTAAAGCAAATGCTCCAGGTCTTCTCAGAGTTCAAAGGTCCAGTATTGGCTGTGCAACGAGTTCCCAAAGAGGAGGTCCATCGCTACGGCATAGTGGTGGGGGAAAAAGTAGGAGACCGGGTTTACCGGGTACGGGACCTTAGGGAAAAACCACGCCCCGAAGAGGTGGATTCAGATCTCGCCATAATAGGACGCTATATCCTTATCCCGGAAATATACGATTATTTGGCCCAGACTAAGCCCGGCGTAGGAGGAGAGATCCAGCTTACCGATGCCCTGGCTGCCTTAAAAGACGACCATCCGGTTTATGCTTACGAATTTGAGGGCACTAGATACGATGCCGGAGATAAATTTGGCTTCATGCAAGCGGTGATTACCTTTGCCCTGAAACACCCCGAATTAGGTCCCCGTTTTCGTCAATATCTAAAAGAATTAAGCCAAAAACTCTCATAATATGTCTGGTATAAGACCCGAGGAGGCTTCATGGGCAGTGGAGGTCATTGTCCCACTGCCCCTTGCCCCTCTTACCTATTGTTATCCCTTTCCTATTGAACCAGGGGTTAGAGTGATAGTTTCGGTACAAAAGAGGACCCTGGTCGGGATAGTACGAAGGTCCTATCCCCTGGACCAACCCGTTAGTGGATTAAAGGCCGTGGAAAAAATTTTGGAAGACTTCCCGCTGGTCCCCAAAGACTTGTTAGCCTTTTTGGAATGGGTAGCAGACTATTATTTTTATCCCCTGGGCAAGGTATTAAAGACGGCCTTACCCCCCTTTTTTTGGCGTCGACCAGGTCCGAGGACCAAACCGTTACCCCCTCCTCAAGGTCCCCAAAAAGGAGAGACAGAGGAGCCTTTAGGGCCCAGGGTAGAGGTTTACGCCCAACTGGGCTACTTGAAGCGACTTGATCATTATATTGAAGCCGCTACTTCGGTGCTTGCCAAGGGGCAAAGTGTGCTCTTTTTGGTCCCCGAGATCGTTGATTTTGAACGAATTTACCAAGGACTAAGTAAGGTCTTTGGCGCAAATATTTTCCCCTACGCAAGCCACCTTCCGGCAGGTAAACGTAAACAGACCTGGTTAGCTGCCCTTTCTTCTCCCCCGGCGGTCTTTTTAGGCCTTAAGAGTGCGGTCTTTTTACCCTTAAGGCCTGGCCTCATTATTGTAGAAAAGGAGGCCTCTGGGGCCTATGGGCAAGAAGAAGGTCTTTTATACCAGGCCAGGAATCTGGCCCTGGTGCGGGCCCAAAGGGCCAAGGCCAAAATAATTTTAGGAGGAGCTCTACCTTCGGTAAGTAGTTTTTATCGCGTTTTGACGGGACAGTATATTTTGACCAAAACCAGAACTACCCCCGAAAAAAGACCCCGCGTAAACATCATCGATCTGTCTTCCCAGCGAGGATATCTATCTAAAAACCTTTTAAATGCCCTTAAAATCACCTTAGGACATGGTCAAAAGGCCTTACTATTTTTAAATCGTCGGGGCTTTGCTCCGGTATTAAGGTGTGAAAATTGTGGCTACGTCTGGAGATGCCCTAAGTGTGATTTTGCCCTAACTTATCACCGCCAAGAGGATGCACTCCGCTGTCATCTTTGTGGATTATCTCTGCCGGCTCTCCCCCTTTGCCCTGAATGCGGCCAGGAGAAAGTCCATTTTCTTGGCGCCGGGACAGAAAGGCTTCAAGACGTGCTTTTGCGCTTGTTCCCGGGAGTCAACATCTTGCGGGTAGACCACGAGACAGCCGGGACTCCCAAAAAGTTGGCCTCCATACGAAAGAGGCTGCCCTTGGCCGAAATTATCATAGGCACCCGTCTTATCCGACGCTTGGGTCCTATTTCCTCCCTAGGATTAATTGGTGTTGTCTTAGCCGACAAAGGCCTCCATTTTCCGGATTACCGGGCTCCTGAACGTACCCTGGAGATCCTTATCGACCTTTATGAAGCGTTACCTCCCCAGGGACGTTTTATCCTCCAGACTTTTTTACCGGAACACTATGTCATACAAGCCTTTGCGCGGAAAAAATTTGAGCTCTTTTTGACAGAAGAACTAAAAAGACGAAAAAGTCTAAATTTCCCCCCTTTTTCACGCTTGTTTCTCCTGGAGTTGCAGGGCAGAGACCCCCAAAAAGTAGAAGAAGCGGCCTTTAAGGTCCAAGCCCTTTTAGAAGGCCAAGGGCCAGAAATATTAGGCCCTAGCCCGGCGCCTTTTTATCATATTAAGGGTTTTTACCGATGGATGATTTTGTTAAAACACAAACGTTTGGTGGTTCTCCAGGAGACGATAAAGAAAATAGCAGATTCCTTGGCGTATAAGGGGGTGAAACTCCTAATTTTTCCGGATCCAGGAGAGATCCTTTAATCTTGTCAAAGGCAATTCATATCAGTAAGATGCAATAGTATAATTATGGATGATGATAAAATTTTACCTTCTTACAGGCACTATAGAAATAGAACCAAACGCAATTCCTATACAGGAGAAAATATGGTTGCACCTCGTTTAGGGTCCTCTCCTCGTTCTCCGTCAAGGTCAGCCAAACAGGCCCTTATTAATTTTGACCTCAAGCCCGAGGAACTCGAGGCCTACCTGGACGAATATGTGGTGGGCCAACAAGAAGCCAAGGCGGTTTTAGCCACCAAGATGTGTACCCATTTCCACCGGGTACGTTACATGCTTGAGCGCGGAGGGCGTTTCCAAGACACTGGCTTTGTTAAAAACAATATCATTATGCTTGGGCCCACAGGGGTAGGGAAGACCTATCTGGTAAAATTAGTGGCCAATCGTCTGGGAGTTCCCTTTGTAAAGGGAGACGCCACCAAATTTAGTGAAACAGGTTATGTAGGTGGCGATGTAGAGGACTTGATTCGTGATTTGGTCCACGAAGCCGACGGTGATATAGAGCGCGCCCGCTTTGGGATTGTCTACCTGGACGAAATAGACAAGATAGCCTCCAGTCAAAATTTTATTGGGCCCGATGTATCTCGAACCGGAGTCCAACGGGCCTTATTAAAACCGCTTGAAGAGACCGAAGTAGACCTAAAAGTGCCTCATGATCCGGTAAGTCAGCTAGAGGCTATCGAATACTACCGGCGTACAGGCCAGCGCAAGCGTCAAACTATAAATACACGCTACATACTATTTGTGGTAAGTGGGGCCTTTAATGGTCTGGAAGAAATAGTGAAAAAAAGACTACATAAACAGGGCTTAGGGTTTATTGCTGAAGTAGAATCTAAAAAAGAAATGCAGGTAAATTATCTTCGTTTTGTGCGGGCCGAAGACCTGATTGCTTATGGTTTTGAGTCGGAATTTGTAGGGCGGTTACCGGTAATAACGGTCTTAGACCCATTGACGATAGAGGAGCTTTACCTTATTTTGTGCAATCCCAACAGCACGGTAATCATCAACAAAAAACGCGATTTTAAGGCTTACGGAATTGACCTAGTGTTTGAGAACGAGGCCTTGCACTTGATAGCCGAACGGGCGGAAAAGGAACGTACCGGGGCCCGGGCCCTGACGCGGGTCTTAGAGCGGGCGCTTATTCCCTTTGAAAAACGTCTCCCTTCGCTAAACGCCTCTTTTTTGGTGGTAACCAAGGATTTAGTAGAGGATCCCCAGGGGGTATTGGCCACCATTGAAACAAACCCAGGTTCTCCTGAGCTTCTGGCCCGTTATAAAAAGGCCGTAGAGGAGGAACAGGAGCGGATACGTCAGTTTATTCTCGGTCGGGAGAAAATATTTTCCCGTGCCTACAGTTTAAAGCTTACCCCCTCGCGGGTTGATATAGCCATCCAAATACATCGTCGCGAAGATCTGGATTTACATCAGGCGGTGGAAGAATTATCCTTGCTGTTGCGCCAAGTTAAAAATTACGAACGGAGCTTTGAACGTCGGACAGGCTTTAAAATAACTTTTTCGGAAGAAGCCGTAGATAAAATTTTACAACACATCTTACAAATAGAGCAGGGGGTGTATGCGTATTGCGAACGTATATTGAATCTCCTGGAATATGGCCTTCGTTTATTACACGAACGCACCGGTCAGAGTCGGTTTATGATCCCTCCCGAGGCCATCGATTCTCCAGAGGTCTATCTGAATCGTCTAGTGCGCCGGACTTACACCAGCAATTAAGGCCTATGGGTAAAAAAATACTCCTTGCGGTAGCCAAAGCCCTGGCCCTAGATCTGGAAAAAATGGTCCGCCAATGGGGTTTTGATATCCTTAAGGCCCACGACGGCCAAGAGGTATTTGAGCTGGCGCAGGAAGAACGCCCGGTACTTATTATCCTTGAACGCAACCTGCCTGTACTAGACGGGATGTCGGTAACAGTGCTTCTAAAGGATCATCCCGACACCAAAAGCATTCCTATTGTGGCCATCTGTGAGGGGCGGTGCGCGCAAGACCAAGAAAAGGCCCGCGATGCAGGCTGTGATGCCTATCTCAGTAGACCGGTTAATTCAGGCGAATTAAAGTCCATTATTACGAAATTTTTGTCCAGTGAGGTGGCGACGTGATTGGTATTTCTAAACTTTATTGTGGGACGATAGAGGCATCTGATCCTTTGCGTTACGGCCGTAAGGCCAAAGATCTTCCTTCACATCTGCTACAGTTTTCTAAAGATAAAAAGCCTGTGGTGGTATGGAACGTTACCAAACGGTGCAATTTACGTTGTATCCACTGCTACGCCCAGGCAACGTCTCAGGCCGAACCCGACGAACTTACCACCAAAGAGGGAATGACTCTACTTGAAGATCTGGCCCAATTTGGTTGTCCTGTAGTGCTTTTTTCCGGTGGAGAACCCTTAATGAGGGAAGACATATTAGATCTTATCCACAAGGCCGTATCATTGGGTATGCGTGCCGTACTCTCTACCAACGGAATCCTCATAGACAGGGCCTTAGCCAAAGAGCTCAAAAAACTAGGGCTTTCTTACGTAGGCATTAGTATAGACGGCCTTGAAGAGGTACACGACCGCTTCCGCGGGGTGAAGGGGGCCTTTGTCAAGGCCATGGAGGCGGTGGAAAATTGTCAGGCCGAAGGCATGAAGGTGGGGCTGCGTTTTACCATAAACCGCTTAAATGCCAAAGAGATACCAGCGGTATTTGATCTAGTAGAAGAGAGAAAAATTCCCCGTATATGTTTCTACCATTTGGTTTACGCCGGTAGAGGTACAAAGCTCATGGAAGAAGATCTAAATCACGAAGAGACCCGGTATTGGGTAGACTATATCATTGATCGCACCAAAGAGATACACGATAAAGGTCTAAAACCCGAAGTACTCACGGTGGATAACCACGCCGACGGGCCCTATCTCTATCTGCGTATGAAAAGAGAGGGCAATCCCCGGGCCGAGGAAGTCCTTGCCTTATTACGTATGAACGGGGGAAACAATTCTGGAGTTGGTATCGGTTGTGTATCCTGGGACGGTAAAGTCCATGCGGATCAGTTTTGGCGGCATTATTCCTTTGGCAACGTCCGGGAACGTCCTTTTAGTGAGATCTGGATGGACACCAGCGACCCTCTTATGGCCAAACTAAAAGAAAAGCACAAACACGTAAAGGGGCGTTGTGCGCAGTGTCGTTTCCTAGACTGTTGCGCAGGGAACTTCCGTGTCCGGGCAGAGGCCGCCACGGGAGATATTTGGGCTCCGGATCCGGCCTGTTACCTTACCGACGAAGAAATAGGAATAGCCTAAGGGAGGTGTAAAGTGGGCAAGATTAAGAGGGCGCTTATAAGCGTAACCGACAAGACCGGCATAGCCGAATTCGCTAAGGCCTTATACGAAATGGGAGTAGAAATTATCTCTACCGGAGGCACGGCCCGGGTAATCCGGGAGGCAGGGATCCCCGTGATCGACGTATCCGAAGTGACTGGGTTTCCCGAAATGCTTGACGGCCGGGTAAAGACCCTACACCCCAAAATTCACGGTGGGATTTTGGCTATCCGGACTAACCCCACTCATATGGAACAACTTTCGCAACACGAAATAAAGCCTATAGACCTGGTGGTAGTAAATCTTTACGCCTTTGAAAAGACGGTGGCCCAAGGGGCCTCTTTGGCCGAGGCCATAGAAAATATCGACATTGGTGGCCCCACCTTGCTCCGGGCAGCGGCCAAAAATTTTAAAGACGTAACGGTGGTTGTAGACCCTGCCGATTACGATAAGGTCCTGGAAGAAATGCGTAAGAATGAAGGGCAGACCTCTCTGGCCACCCGCTTTGTCTTGGCCCGGAAGGTCTTTGAGACCACAAGTCGTTACGATACGGCTATTGCCGAGTATTTAAAGAGTGTTGATCCTGCGGGCCTGACTTAATTTTAGGACCTATTTTTAGACATGATATGTATCTCCATCGTGGAAAAAGACCTAGAAGTAGCCCTTACGGCCTTGAAAAAGGCCCAAGGGGTGGCCGATTGGGTAGAGATCCGTTTGGACGCCTTGGAAAAGCCTTGTATAAAACCCTTTATAGAACACTCTGCTCTACCTCTTCTTTTTACCTTTCGTGACCGAACCGAAGGGGGATTAAAAGAGACCGATCTCTCAGAGCGCCTCCTTTTTCTGGAAGAAGCCCTGGAAAAGGGGGCGCAAATGGTAGATATCGAACTTAGGGCCGGCAAAAAGGCCTTTTTGAGGCTGAAAAGAAAGTGTACCTCCGGTCAGAGGGTGCTGGTTTCCTACCACGATTTTCAAGCTACTCCCCCTTTGAGTGAATTAAGATCCGTTTTCGAGGAAATGTTAGAGTTAGGAGCCCCTATGGGCAAGATTGTCACCACCGCCCACAAGCGTGAAGACAATTTTATTCCTCTTTTTCTCCTGTATGAGGCTCAAAAAAAGGGTTTTTCCCTGATAAGTTTTGCCATGGGCCCTATAGGGAAGGTCTCCCGCGCCCTTGCTCCCCTTCTGGGAGCTCCCTTTACTTATGCCTCGTTAACAGGCTATGCTAAAGCAGCACCAGGCCAAATTTCGGCCTTTGAGTTGCGCAAGATTTGGGCCTCTTTGCAAGCATAATTTTTGGGGCATATCTTGATCTGGCTAGAGACTTTTAAACATTTCATACTGGTATTGGCCCTGTCTTTTCTCATTGGTATAGAACGTGAAGAGGTACGACACCGGGAAAGTGGTCCCCACCGACCCCTTTATTTTGGTGGGGTAAGGACTTTCCCCCTTATTGGTCTGCTAGGTATTGTGCTTTATCTTATCGATCCCGGAAGACTCATACCCTACATAGTTGGTCTGGTCTGTCTTTCGGTTTTGTTAAGCCTACATTACTCTTCCAAATTAGAATGCGGACGGGGAGGCATTACCACAGAAATTTCCGCCCTCCTCACTTATACTTTGGGGCCCATTGTGATAGCCAAACCTGTTTGGTGGCCTGTGGGGCTTACGGTAATTACTGTTTTGTTACTCCACTCCAAACCGGCTTTGCATTCTTTTAGCCGCAAGATCCCCCAAGAAGAAGTTTATACCGCGGCCAAGTTTTTGATCCTGATTGGCATAATTTTACCCCTCTTGCCCAAACAAAAGATTCCCTTTTTAGAGATAAGCCCCTATCAAATTTGGCTGGCGGTGGTGGCTGTCTCTTCCATCTCTTACATTAGCTATATCATCCAGACCTACATCTTCCCGCGCAAGGGACTTTTTTGGTCGGGATTTTTAGGCGGCATATATTCCTCTACAGCCACCACGGTAGTCCTAGCAAAGAGGGTGGCTGGGACAAAGTCTATAGGGCCTATAGTGCTGGCTACCGGGGCCATGTACCTCCGGCTATTAGCCCTGGTTTCTTTTTTTAGTCTCCAATTGGCCCTGACTCTAGGTGTACCTTTTCTCATAGCTTCCTTAACGGCTATCCTCTTTGCCTTTGTTATGTATAGGCTTTCTCATCTAAGGTCTTCGGAGGATCTCCTGGAAAGTCCCCAAAACCCCTTAGAGATTATTACCGCCTTGGTCTTTGCCCTGGTTTTTGTAATGGTGGTGGCCCTTACGCGATGGGTACTCTACCACTATGGTCAAAAAGGGCTTAACTTCTTGGCCGGGATAATAGGCTTTGTAGATATAGATCCCTTTGTCTTAGGCATAGTGCAGGGGAAATATCACGCCGTTAGTCTCCTGGAACTAAAAAAGGCCATAGTCTTGGCCTCGATAAGTAACAACTTTGCCAAAGCTTTCTACGCCATGATCTTTGGTGGCTGGAGGGTAGGGGTGGCGGTCTTGGGGGCCCTAGCTGGTATTTCTCTCTTGGTGTGGCTAAGTACAGTTTTAATAGGCTAGCCTCCCTTATACCTTTTCTTTTTTTATTGCTCGATTAAAATCCTTTTTATGGACGTTTACGGAATCATTGGTTGGCCCGTAGCCCATTCCCTCTCACCGGCAATGCACAATGCGGCCTTTAAGGCCTTAGGCCAGGAGGCTGTTTACGGTAAATTTCCGGTGGCCCCGGAAAGGCTTTCGGCAGCAGTAGAAGGCCTGAGGGCGTTGGGGATAAAGGGGGTCTCGGTAACCATACCCCACAAAGAGGCTGTAAGGTCCCTACTTCAAGATATCCACCAAGAGGCCCAAGAAATCGGGGCGGTGAACACCATTTTAAATGATAACGGACGTTTAGTAGGCTTTAATACCGACTGGCAGGGCGCTCTCAGGGCCTTAGAAGAGCAAATATCCCTTAAAGGCAAGGAGGCCGTGGTATTAGGGGCCGGTGGGGCAGCACGGGCCGTGGTTTACGCCCTTAAAAAGGCTGGGGCTTTGGTCTGTATCTATAACCGTACCTTTACCAAGGCTCAAGAATTGGCCCTGACCTTTGGGGCCAAAGCCTTTGCCTGGGAGGCACTTTCTGAGGCAAGGGGGCACATACTCATAAACACCACCAGTGTAGGGTTAAAAGAAGATCGCTCTCCTGCCCCGGCCCAGATACTTTCTCGTTTTCAGGTGGTGATGGATATCGTATACACCCCCTTGGAGACCAGGCTTTTAAGGGAGGCCAAGGCCCAGGGTTGTAAGACGATAAGTGGTCTTAAGATGCTTGTTTACCAAGCTGTAGAGCAATTTTATCTCTGGCGCGGGTTAAGACCTGAGGCCCGACTTTTAGAAGAGGCAGCCCTGGCGGCCCTGACCAAGGAGGAACGGCATGCAGAGCAAAGAAATTAGGCCCCTTAACCGGGCATTAGCAGCCAAGGTTAAGGTACCAGGTTCGAAGAGTATTACCCAACGAGCCCTCATTTGTGCCGCCTTGGCCGATGGTACAAGTACCCTTAAGGGGGCCTTACAAAGTGAAGACCCTACCTTGCTGATCCAAGCCCTGGAAAAGGCCGGGGTCCAAATCACTGTAGAAGAAGACGCCTTTGTGGTCAAAGGTGTGGGAGGGAGGCCTATTTTACAGGGCGCAGAGGTCTATCTGGGCAATAACGGTACTGGTACAAGGTTTTTTACCGCTTTTTCCTCCCTGGGTTCAGGAAAACCATTAATTCTAACGGGGACGAAGCGTCTTTGCGAACGCCCGATAGAACCCCTGGTCCGGGCCCTGACTACTTGGGGCGCAAAGATTCGCTATCTCGGTCAAGAAGGCTTTTTGCCCTTAGAGATCGCCGGAGGAGGACTTGCCGGAGGGGGGGTAAGGCTTGAAGTGGCCAAAAGCAGTCAATTCCTCTCGGCCTTGTTACTAGTGGGGCCTTATACCCAAATACCTGCGGAAATACATCTGACCAGTCCCTTGGTGTCTCGGCCTTACATAGACCTGACCATTGCGGTGATGAAAGACTTTGGGGTGGTGGTCCAAGAAAGAGAAGGGATCTTTTTTGTACCTAAAGATACTTATACCCCGCGGGAATACTATATTGAAGGAGACGCCTCTAGCGCTTCATATTTCTTGGCCGCGGCGGCCTTGGTAGGGGGGTCGGTTACCGTGACCAATCTCCCCCAGCAATCTAAGCAAGGAGACGCAGCCTTTGCGGGCATTCTCTCCCGGATGGGTTGTGTAGTCTCTTACACCAACGGGGTTACCGTAAGTAGAAACCCCTCGGTTCCCCTAAAGGGGATAGATATAAACATGGGACGCACTCCCGATTTGGTCCCTACCCTTGCGGTGGTAGCGGCCAAGGCCCGCGGACGCACTTTTATTAGGGGGGTGCCTCACCTGCGTTATAAAGAAACGGATCGTCTCAAGGCCGTGGCCACCGAGCTTGCCCAAATGGGTGTCTCTGTTACCGAGCTTCAAGACGGGCTTATTATTGAAGGCCAGCCAGAATTAAAAGCCACCGAGGTAGAAACCTATGACGATCACCGCATAGCCATGGCTTTTGCGGTGCTGGGTCTGGTGGTACCAGGCCTTCGCCTTCGTAACCCCGACTGTGTTAAAAAATCTTTTCCTCACTTTTGGGAGGTCTTTGAGACGCTTTATGCCTAAAGAGAGGGTAATACTCATTGGTTTTCGAGCCACAGGTAAGACGACTATAGGTCAACTTTTGGCCCAAAGACTAGAATGGCCCTTTGTGGACCTAGACCACCTAATTCAAGAACAGCTTGGCCAGAGTATTGCCGAAATTGTACAGCAAAGGGGTTGGGCTTATTTTAGAGAAAGGGAAAGAGAGGCCTTGGAGGCCTTAAGCTTTAGCAAACCGATGGTCTTGGCCTGTGGTGGAGGGGCGGTTTTGCACCAAAAGGAGCTGGAAAACTTGGCTAAAGACAGCTTAGTGGTTTGGCTAAAAGCCCCTGTAGAAGTCATACGAAGACGCCTCCAGGCCGACCAAAAGACAAAGACCCAAAGGCCCTCTCTTACCAACAAGGGGCTTTGGGAAGAACTGGAAGCCCTACTAGACCAGCGCACCCCTCTTTACCAGCACTTTGCCCATTTAATAGTAGATACAGCCGAGCTCTTGCCGGAAGAGGCGGTTGAGCTTATTGAAAAGTCTCTCCGGCAAAGGGCCCTGGCCTAAAGATGCAAAGCCATGCCCGGTTTTGAGCTTAGAGAACTGGCTTCAGCACCCCTGGTAACTATATCTTTAAAAGCTACTTTAAAAGAGGCCCAAGAGGTTTTTCGGCGTTCAGGCCTACGGGCCTTGGTGGTCGTAGACCAAAAGGGTCTATTAGCGGGAATTTTAGAAAGGATTGTCCTGGAAAAGGCCCTCTCTTTTGGCCTAGAAGAAAAGGTAGAAGGGATAACAGACCCCGAACCACCATTCTTAGAGGCCAATTCTTTAGACCAGGATCTAGAGCAAATAAAATATTGGGGTTCACCTTGTCCTCTCATTGTTGTTGGGGAAGGGAAAAGGCCCTTAGGGGTCTTAAGGCCTTTAGATCTTTTGTGTATGCCGTTTAAAAAGCCCGCCTACATGCACCATTTAGAAAAGGAGCCCCCTTGGCGCGTAAAAACCATCCTGAAAGAGGTGGCTGAAGTGGCAACTGCTCTGGGGGTTAAGGTCTTTTTAGTGGGGGGCGGAGTCAGGGACCTGCTGTGGGGAAAGGAGGCCTTTTTTGATCTCGATTTTGTGGTCTCGGCCAAGGCCAAAGATATGGCCGAAAAGGTGGCCCGGGCATTAGGGGGAAAAGTGACGGCGCACTCCCTGTTTCAGACCTTCAAAGTGACCCTGGGCCAAGGGGAAATCCTCGACATCGCCCAGAGCAGGTGGGAATATTACGAGGCCCCGGCAAGGCTGCCTAAAGTCTTTCCTGGCCCCCTTTATCTAGACTTGTTACGACGCGATTTTACCATAAATGCCCTGGCCTTGGCTTTAAATGGGGCGTACAAAGGCCAAATTATAGACTTTTTAGGGGGGATAAGAGACCTAAAACAACGGCGTCTACGGGTGCATCATCCCTTAAGTTTTGTAGATGATCCTACCCGCCTATTCAGGGCAGCTCGTTACACCATTCGCTTTGGGCTAACGCCAGGGCCTTGTTTTTATAAGGCCTTGGCGCTGGCCAAACGTTACGCCTGTCTTAGGCTCCTTAGTCCGGCCCGTATCCAGCGCGAACTAGAACGTGTCTTGGAAGAAGTAAACCCCCAAGAGACCTTAAGTTACCTTTATGACCTGGGTGTCTTTGCGGAGATCTGCGGGGGCCCAAAAAACAAGGGCAAGGTCCCTTTGGAGCTTTTTTTTAACCTGGTTGAGGGGTTGCCTATTTCTCCCAAAGATATCCTGCAGGGGTTGGCCTTGATCTTTGAAGATCAGGGACCTAATTGGGTTAAATTATTTGATTTTCCCCCAAATAGGGCCCAGGCCTTACAGAAAGAGCTATATAGGGCCCGAGACGAGGTAAAAAAAATACTGCACCACCGGCGTCTTAGTAAAAAGGTCTCCTGGCTGGAGAGCTTGTCTCTTCCGGTCATATTGGTATTGGCGGTCAGGGAACCCATGGTCCAAGGACTTGTACGCGATTATCTTTTGCGCTTGAAAAATATTAAGCCTACCCTTACGGGCAAAGACTTAAAGGCCATGGGGATAAGGCCTGGCCCCCAAATAGGTCAAATTTTAAGACGACTACGGCAAGCCCGCTTAGACGGCGAGGTATCTTCGGTAGAAGAAGAAAAAAAACTAATCCAAAAGGAGTTCGCCCATGTTTTTTCCTGATTTGCGCATACTTACCATTATGGCCGTTCCGCTTTTGGCCGCGGTTACCATACACGAGGTTTCCCACGGTGTAGTGGCCTATAAATTGGGAGACCCCACGGCCAAGCAGGCAGGGCGTTTGACTCTAAATCCCTTAAGACACCTGGATCTCTTTGGTACTTTGGCCTTTGTTATTACCCAGGCCATTGGTTGGGCCAAACCCGTCCCGGTTAACCCCTTAAATTTCAAAAACCCCAGGAGAGATATGATGTGGGTGGCCTTAGCCGGGCCTATATCCAATCTCCTCCTTGCGGTAGTATTTTCTCTATGCTTAAAGTTTGCGCCCTATCTACTCTATTTTCTGGGTTTTTTGGGCCAAAAAGCAGTACTATTTTTTGGACGGCCCTTAATTCTGATGTTTGCTCTTGGTATACAGCTAAACATTGGCCTGGCCGTCTTTAACCTCATTCCTATCCCTCCGCTGGATGGAGGTCGTATTCTGGCCGGTCTTCTCCCTCGGGATCTGGCCTATCAATATATGCGCCTAGAACCCTATGGTTTTATTATTTTGCTCTTGCTCATCTTTACAGGTGTAGTGCAAAAAATTATACTCCCCGCTGTTATCTATCTTTCAGGCCTATTACACGGAGGGATAGTGTGAAAGACAAGAGAGTGCTCAGCGGCATGAGGCCCACAGGCCCCCTACACTTAGGACATCTTCACGGTGTATTGGACAACTGGCTACGTTTACAAGAACAATATCAGTGCTTTTATTTTGTAGCCGATTGGCACGCCCTTACCACCGAATATGAATCTCCCAAACGCATACCCACCTTTTCTAAAGAACTCCTCCTAGAATGGCTAACCGTGGGGCTTAATCCGGAAAAGAGCATTATTTTTATCCAGTCCGCCATAAAAGAACACGCCGAACTATATCTCTTGTTTGCTATGTTTACCCCGGTTTCTTGGCTTGAACGCAACCCCACTTATAAAGATATGATCCAAAATCTCCAACACAAAGATTTGGCCACTTACGGCTTTTTGGGCTACCCCGTATTACAGGCGGCCGATATCCTTATTTATAAGGCTCACCATGTGCCTGTAGGGGTAGATCAACTACCCCACCTGGAACTTACACGTGAAATTGCGCGACGCTTTAACTTTCTTTATCAACAAGAGGTCTTCCCCTTACCTGAACCCCTGCTTTCTAAAGTGGCCAAGGTCCCCGGCCTAGACGGCCGCAAAATGAGCAAGAGTTACGGAAACGCCATTTTTTTAACCGACGATGAGGACACCATACGCCAAAAGATCCAAACCATGGTCACGGATACCCAAAGGCCCCGAAAGAGCGATCCTGGAGACCCCGAAAATCGCTGTGTGGCCTTCCAATTAATGCGGCTTTATTCTTCTCCTGAAGAATTGGCCGAAATTGTCGCTGAATGTAAAGCCGCCCGGCTTGGTTGTGTGGCTTGCAAAAAGTGTCTTGCTGAAAAGGTCGTTTCGGCCCTAAAACCCCTTTGGGAAAGGCGAAGCCAAATAGAGGCTCAGCCCCATTTATTCGAAGAAATAATAATCTCGGGTAACGAAAAGGCCCGGTCCTTTGCCCGACAGACCCTGGAGGAAGCCAAAGAAGTACTGTTTGGAACTAAGTGGTATTGAGCCAGCGCTTAATATCCAAATCTTGGTCTAAAATATGGTTAATAAGCCAGTTACGCAGAAAATCTAATAAATCGTACTTAGACACCTGTTTTTGCTCGTAACGTCTTTTAAATTCGAATACTTCGATGACTAAACGTTCATGCTCTTTTTGATGTCTTGGTAAATTAGGGTAGTTGATAATTTTCATTAATTCTTCTTCATCACGAAAGTGATTTTCAGCATAATTAATGAGTTTGATCAGTATTTCGTCGATTATTTTATTTGGACAACCACTACAGATTTTATAGTGTAAAAAATTTAACATCTTTACTAATTCTTGATGTTGCCGGTCAATTTTAGAGTTACCAAGGCAATAAGAAGACAACCATACCACAAAATCTTCCATGATTTACCACCCCTTTACGTTATCCCCCTCGTTTTTTTTCATCGAACACCAGGGGATTTTCTTGAAAAAATTGTTTACGGGGCCTTGTCTATTTGACCGATTTTAGGTATGCATCCAACAAACACAAAAAGAGGCGGGCATGCAGTGTAAGAGATTACGTTCTCTGGCGCGCGACTGGTACCAAAAAGTAAAAGAAGATGCCTTGGCTCCGGCACGGATGATGGAATTAATCTACCGTCATATAGAACATTGCCCGGTGTGTAAAGTAGATCCAGACTTACCGGAAGAACTCGAAAAGATACGCGAGTTTATCCGGGCACCAGAAATATCGCCCTCTAAAGAAGAATGAGCTTGCCTTGTCTTCAATCTTGGATCAAAATTTAAGACCAGCAGGTGCCCCCGTAGCTCAACCGGATAGAGCAGCGGCCTTCTAAGCCGTTGGTTGGGGGTTCGAGTCCTCCCGGGGGCGCCAATCTTTTCAAAATATAAATGTCCACCCTCCCACAATAGTTTTTCCTATCAAACGGCCAATATTTGGGGTTATAAGCTTATCATGCTGGCGATAGCAGGAGTTCATTTTAGTTCCCGGGCCTTGGAAAAGGTGTTTGAGGACACGAGGGGTCAAAAAGGCTAAATAAGGGCCTTAG
>JALSKZ010000033.1 GCA_026988575.1 Thermodesulfobacteriales bacterium
AGAAGTCCTAGAGCTCTTTTACGTGGCGGAAAGTCTGGCCAAACAGCCTCGCCCTAAGGGACCGCGTCTGCTCATCGTAAGCAACGCTGGGGGCCCTGCCTTAATAGCCCAGGATACTCTCCAAACTTATAATGGAAAATTAGCGGTTTTGTCTCCTTCCACCAAGAAGGCCTTGGCGGATTTTCTGCCTGCCGAACGTATCAAAAATCCCCTTGATCTGCTCTCTAACGCCTCACCTGCCCAGTATCGAACGGCCATAGATCTCTGTCTAAAAGATCCTAACGTAGACGGAGTCATCACTATCTATACCCCAGAGATAGAAGTCTCCTCTGAAGATATAGCCTGGGCAGTAATAAGGGCCGCCCAAAAAAACAAACGCAAACCCGTTTTAGCTTGCTTCATGGGCGAAGAAAGGGTTAACCCAGGGCGGCAATTACTGAGCGAACACAATATACCCAATTTTTTGACCCCCGTAGAAACCGTTAAAAGCTTCCTCTACATGTACAGTTATGACCATCTTCTTAAATTACTGTTTGAGACCCCAGGTAGCATTTTAGAAGACTTTGAACCGCAAGAAGAGGAGGTAAGGAGGATAATTCGCCAAGCAAGCCACCGCGATCAGCTCTTATTAGAGCAAGATGAGGCCCTAGAAATACTCAAATGTTACGGGATAAAGACCAGAAAACTGCTGATGCCGCCCTCACAAGAAAGATTTTTTCCTTTGATGTTAGGGATGATTAAAGATAAAGTTTTTGGAGCGGTTATTGCCTTTGGTTTAGGCAGCCAGTTCACCACGGCCTTAAAAGATGTGGCCTTGGCCTTACCTCCCTTGAATCAGACATTAGCCCGTCGACTATTGGAACAGACCCAAATATACCAATATTTTTGTCGCCAACAAATTCCCACGGAACCTCTTGAAGAATTATTGGTGCGTTTTTCCCTTTTAATAGTAGATTTTCCAGAAATTCGTGAAATAGAATTGAACCCCATTTGGTTTTCCGAAAACGGATATTTTGTCGCCCAGGCCCACCTATATCTAGAAGACTTTGCCTTCCTACCACGTACTAAACCCAAGAGTTTCTATTGTCCGGCACATTTGTCTATTTGTCCTTACCCCTCTCACTTTATATTCCATGCCTGCTTAAAAGACGGTACCGAGGTCAAGGTACGCCCCATCAAACCAGAGGATGAACCCCTTATAGCCGATCTATTTTATTCCCTCTCGGAGGATTCTGTACGTTTCCGTTTTATGCAACCCAAAAAGACTATCACCCACGAAGAACTTGTACGTTATTGTCAAATTGATTACGATCGAGAACTAATACTAATAGCCCTGATCGAACAACAGGGGGAACACAAAGTAATTGGCATGGTTAGCCTAAGTAAATATCCCGACGAAGAAAATGCGGAAATGGCCGTGGTGGTTGCAGATGACTGGCAGGGTAAAGGACTAGGATGGTTATTGTGCAGTCAAATGATTCATATAGCCAAACAGTCTGGACTAAAACGAATCTGGATGGAAATATTGCAAGAAAATTCTAAAATGTTAAAACTGGCCCAAAAATTGGATTTTAAAATACACAGCCAGGAAGAAGACGTAATAAAGGTGGTATTAGAACTTTGAAAAACAAACTGCCCGTAATTTACACAGAAGATTTTTTAAGACATTTAACAAGTCCTCACCATCCGGAAAGCCCTAAAAGGTTAGAGGCGATTTTAGATGTTTTAAAAAGGGGAGAATTAGGAAATCTCTTAGAGATAGTCCCCCCTGAACCGGCCTCCTTTGACTGGCTCACCCAGATACATGACCCATACTACATAATCCGCTTAGAAGAATATTGTTTACGAGGGCGATCCCATATCTGTGGTACAGACAATGAAATCTGTTATGACTCCTTTGAAGTGGCCAAACTCGCCGCCGGAGCAGTAATAAAGGCGGTAGACTTGGCCGAAAAGGGCGTACAGGTGATATTCTGTCCAGTGCGTCCTCCTGGACACCATGCTGAAAGGGCCCTGGCCATGGGCTTTTGTCTTTTTAACAATGTGGCCATCGGAGCCAATTACTGGCAAAAAAGTTACCAAAAACGCATCCTTATTTTGGATTGGGATGCCCACCACGGTAACGGTATCCAAAATGCCTTTTATGCCAATGACCAGGTCTTTTACATAAGCATTCACGAAAATCCACGGCTGAGCTTTCCAGGCACAGGATACGCCGAAGAGCGAGGAGAAGGCCCTGGAGAAGGCTACACTTTAAATATACCCTTACCCTTAGACAGCGGAGACGTAGCCTACATTGAGGTCTTTGAGGATTTAATAGATTCGGCGGTTAAATCTTTCCAACCCGAAGGCATAATTATTGCCGCAGGCTTTGATGCCCACCGAGATGATGATATGTCTTTTATGAATTTGACCACCGCAGGCTTTGCCGAAATGACCGAATTCGTACGCTATTGGAGCGAAAGTTTCAAGGCCCCCGTAATCTCCGTCTTAGAAGGGGGCTACGAATTGGAGTCTCTTACTGCTTCGGTCGAAACACATTTAAAGGTGTTACTAGGTTTGGATTAGGATCCAAACCTAGACCTCAAAAATAGTTGATGCTATAAAAGGCTAATCTGTAAAATGAAGCTCCTAAAAGGAGGATTTTTATATGCTAGTGAAAGAGTGGATGTCCGAAGACCCCATTGTATTGGATGAAAACGCTTCCATAATGAAGGCCGTGCAAATCATGAAAGAACACAATATCCACCGTATCCCTGTATTGCGACAGGGTAAACTAGTGGGGATAGTAACAGACCGAGATATTCGTGAGGCCACCCCCTCGAAAGCCACCACCTTAGATGTGCACGAGCTCTACTACCTCCTTTCCGAGATAAAGGTCAAAGATATAATGACTCCAGATCCCCTCACCATACATCCAGACGAAACAGTAGAATTCGCCGCGGTTATTATGCTTGAAAACCGCATTTCCGGACTACCCGTTATTGATTATGAAGGGCATGTCATAGGAGTTATTACCCAAACCGATATTTTTAAATTCCTCATAAATATCACCGGGATTTATTACGGCCCCTATCAAATAGTGTGTGATCTGGAAAACCGGCCGGGTTCCATACGGGAAGTATTGGACATAATAAGGAAATACGATGGCAAGGTCATCAGCTTTTTGACCTCTTACATTGGGGTAGAACCAGATATTCGCAGGGTCTATTTTCGACTAGCAGAGATGGATTCCCAAAACCTAGAAAGCATAATTCAAGAGTTAAAAACAAAAGGTTCTTTACTCTACTGGGTAAAAGACGACTTATCTAAGTTGCCCAGGAAAGAAACTAAAAAAAGTAGCTCTGGTTCCCTTCTCTAAGGCGTCAACCATAATATGGGCTAGCTACCACCAAAATATTCGTGGAAGAGGAATTATGCCGAATACCTTGGGCCACGTAGGCTTGGGTTCTGGTACCTCATTTTCCCGAAAAGGCATCCACAGGGTCTCCCTACCGCGTAAGGGATCATAATCTTGTTTTTTGATCAGGACGATGGTTTCGGGCATCTCAAACCCCTTACCTGAAAAATGGCTGGGAAAGGTCTCCATAGTGGCCTTCCATACTGGGCAGGCGGCTCGTGCTCCGGTCTCAAGATTCCCCAAGGAAACTAGATTGTCGTAACCCACCCAAACACCACAGGTTTCTTCTCTAGTAAAACCTATAAACCAGGCATCATGATAATTGTCCGTAGTACCAGTTTTGGCCCCTACAGGGACTCCCAGATCTTGGGCACAGCGTCCCGTACCGTCTCGCACAACCTCTTGTAAGAGATAAGTCATTAAATATGCTGTTTCGGGAGACAGAATTTGGCGACCAACTGGTTTCAAATGGAATATCTCTTTACCGTCACGGTCAAAAATACTCTCCACAAAAGCACTTTCTAACAGGCGACCGCCATTGGGAAATACTGTATAGGCCCTAGTAAGGTCGAATAAGGATATACCAGCACTTCCTAAAGCTACAGAATAATCCCAAGTCAACGGTGACTTTATACCCATAAGTTTGGCCATTTGCAGTAAGTCTGGCAGACCTACCGCTCGAGCCAACTTTACCGCCACGGTATTACGCGAATGTACCAGGGCCGTTCGGATAGAGATAGGGCCCAAATACGTACCGTCAAAATTCCTAGGCTGCCAAAACTGGTCCGCCTTTGCTCCAGGCAAGACGATAGGCTCATCTACCATAGTAGTAGCCACGTTGACTATGTCTTTTTCTAAAGCCGTGGCCCAAATAATGGGTTTAAAGGCCGAACCAGGCTGACGACGGGCGTAAACAGCTCTATTAAATTGACTTTTTTCATAATTGACCCCTCCCACCAATACACGCACTCCCCCGGTAGCATTATCAATACAAACAATGGCCCCTTGGGGAAGAGTGTGAGGCCTGTTTCGCGGATGTCGCTTCCATATATCTTTTACCCTTGTTTTAAGGGCCTCTTCGGCGGCCTCCTGCCAACGGAGATCTAACGTGGTGTATATGGTGTAGCCTTGGGTTAAGAGGGCCCTTTTACCAAAACGCCTTTCAAGCCTAGATCTAAGGACATCTAGAAAATAGCCAGCATGGGGATTAGGGGAAAAGTTTTGTGGATGCAAGACAAGAGGGGATCGAGCAGCCTTTTGGGCCTCTTCCAGAGAGATATATCCTTCTTCGGCCATACGTCTTAAGACGTAAGCCCTACGCTTTAGGGCCAACTTTGGATTTTTCAAAGGGTTATACCGGCTGGGAGCCGGGGTTAAACCCGCAATAAGGGCCGCTTCCGGTAGAGTTAAGTCCCAAACATGCTTACCAAAATAGGTCCGGGCCGCCGCCTCTACTCCATAAGCCCCTGCACCCAGGTAAATCTGATTAAGGTATATGTTTAAAATTTCATCTTTAGTAAGGGCCGAGTCTATTTCCCAGGCCAAAATAGCCTCTTTGAGCTTGCGGGTTAAAGTCTTTTCGCGAGATAGAAGCAGTGCTCTAACCACCTGCTGGGTTATTGTACTGCCACCCTGAACAATGGCGCGGGCCTGAATATCCTTTATCGCCGCCCGTAAAATACCCCAAAAATCCACCCCCCGATGCTCAAAAAACCGGGCATCTTCTGCCGAAACAAAGGCTTTGATTAAACAAGAGGGCATTTGGGATACCGGGACAAAAAACCTCCTTTCTAAGTACCAATAGGCTAAAGGCTCTCCGTTACGATCTAATACTTCAGTCACTACAGGGGGACGATAATTTTTGAGGCTAGAAATATCCGGAAGGCCTAGAAGGAGATAGAAGTAAATGACTCCCAAAACAAAGACCAGGGAGATAGCCGCCGAAACAAATATAATGATAGAGGCGTGGACGTGATTCAAACGCATTAAACCTGCTCCACCACCAGTGAACGCAAACGATTTAACGCCGCAGCCAATTCAAACCTTCTAAAACCAGCCAAATCTCCTCGAGAATACGGAGACAGGACTAAGGGACCGTGTTTAAAGACCTTTTCTTCCACCTCCTGTACCGCCTCTTTTATTACCAAAGACGGCCTCTTAGCCAAATAAGAGAGGCCTAAGGCTAAGGCGCGGGTCTGATCCTCATCGACAATTTGTTCCACAGCAGAAAGATCTATCTCTTCACGGCCCCAAATTATCTCCAAGCGCCCTCTGGCCTTGGCTACCTCTTTGGAGCCCTTAAAGGGGTTTAAAGCTCCCTTGGTTACACGCCTTAACGGAATCTTTGCAAAAGGCTTCAAGGCCTCCCTTTTTCGCTGGGAAGGGAACTGGTTAATGATCTCACGGGCCTTAGCCGTTACCACCTTGGGTCGATAATTATCCATGGCTATAACTAAATCGGCCACCTCCAGATAATCTCCACATCCACCAACCACTATAATGCTTGAGACGCCAAAATTTTGGTAAATCTCTCTGACCCGGTCTAAAAAAGGGGTAATAGGCTCTTTATCTTTGGAAATTAAGGCCTGCATGCGTGCATCTCTTATCATAAAGTTTGTCGCCGAGGTATCTTCATCGATTAGCAGGACTTTGGCCCCTATTTCTAAGGCCTCCATGATATTAGCCGCCTGACTAGTAGAACCCGAAGCACAAGGGGTATTAAAAAAGCTGGTATTTTGCCCGAGAGGTAAGAAGTCTATAAAAGGCGATATATCAACACCAGCTACACTACGGCCGTCTTCTGCCCGAATCTTGACGGTCTCGTGGACAGATACTACCAGCTCCCGTCCGTCTCCAGGCACATGATCATACACCCCGAGCTCAAGAGCGCGTAACAGGGTAGATTTTCCGTGGAACCCTCCGCCTGCGATGAGGGTAATGCCTTGCGGAATCCCCATCCCCCTTAATAGCCCTCTATTGGGCAAGTGAATCTCTACGGCGAGCTCTTGGGGCACCTCAAAAGGTACGGCGTAAGAGGCAGGACGTGGATCTACTCCTGAAGCCCGGGGCAAAATGCTCTGCTCCGCCACAAAGGCCACCAAACCCAGTTCTACGAGTTTCTTTCGGAGAAATTCAGCATCTTCGGTAGTTTCTACAAAAGTCTCCAAACGAGAACGCTTATGCGGGCTAAAAAATAAGGCCTGGTGCACTACTTCAGGTAAAAGCTTTAATAAAAGCTCTTCTGCAGCGTTGGACAATATACGTCTGCCAGACGCAGGGAGCCCTACAAAAAAACGGGCCTCTACCGTCCCTTGTCCTAATATGCATATAGTACTTCGGGGCAAAATTTCCTGTCCAGGGCCATGGGCCCTTAGCAGGCCACTATTGCCTGTCCCCATACGTTTACTAGCCCTTTGGCAGGCCTTACGCAATTCCTGCGCCAAAAAATTCTCTAAGCCCAATTTGCGGGGATAATTTCGGTAATAAGAGGGAGGAAAACCTGCCTTATCCCCCCGAACAACTACCTTGACCCTGCTAGGAGAGGCAAAGGGGTCACCCTGAATATGTTCCAACACCAAAGTGAAATCTCCAAAATCATAGCTACCCTGCAAGCTGCGATATTGCTTATAGCCTTTACCCTCTAGGAACTTGATTTTTCGGCGCAAATCGAAAGGTTTCATAATGAAAAAAGGCTCTGTTGTTTTATAGGAGGGGTGGGAGAAAACTGTTCTCCATTTTCAAAGATGGAGATTTTTCCGTAAACCCCATCGTAGCCTGGACGGATATACAGGCGACCTTCTCGTACACGGCGCACTCCCTCCAAAATAAGCGGAGGGAACGACTCGGCCAGCTCCTCCAGGGGTTTGAAGAGTAAAATTTCAAATTCGCTACCACCTATGCTCAATAACTGGTCATAAGTCTTTTTAACTATCTTGGTTTGGATCCCTTTTTTTAAGGCTTCGGCAACAATTTCTGTCAACGGAACCAGATGTAGGGCCGGAGGTTTGTGGAGGGGCTTATACCCTTCTGGACGATCCGCAAGCTCTTCCACCCGATACATTACCCCCACAGTAAGGGATTCTCCACACACAGGACAACGCCCTCCGTGGGCCCTGGTTTCCTTAGGAGACAAAAGCACTCCACAGTGACGGTGGCCATCGTAGTGATATTTCCCCTCCTCGGGATAAAATTCTATGGTAAACGCCAAGGCGTCGTTTTTAAGGGCCTCTACCAGAGCAGCATAACTCATGGGATAGAAAAAGGCATTGGCCTCGCGCCCCAGTTTCATGGGAGAATGTGCATCTGAGTTGGATACCAGACAAAACCTGTCTAGAGCCGAAAGCCTCCAATTCATTTGCGGGTCAGAAGATAGCCCGGTCTCTAGGGCAAAAATATGCTCAAGTTCTTCTTCAAAACACTCCTCTAAAGAATCAAAGCCCGAAAAAGAACCAAAGACAGAATACCAAGGAGTCCAAATATGAGCGGGTATAATGACAATTTCTTCGGAAATACGTCGCAGAAGACGTATTAACTCTTTTACCGGAAAACCGAAAATCGGTCGTCCATCAGCAGAGAGATTGCCTAACGCACCAAGCACAGCGTTTATTTCTTTGACTACCTCAAAATTAGGGGCCAAAAGCAACGTGTGTAAACGCCGGTTTTGCTTGCCTCCTTGCGAAAAAATATTGGATACCTCCACAGAGAGCACAAAACGAGGGCCCTCCGGATCGCCTTTATATACATAAAGACCTTCTTCCGGCGCGGGAATAAGGCTTTCTTCTAATTCTTTTAGATAATCTGGATGGGTAAAATCTCCGGTCCCTATCAATTGAAGCCCTTTTTGACGGGCTACCCTGACCAGCGCAGACACAGTCATCTCTTTGCTGGTGGCTCTACTATATCGACTGTGGATATGTAAATCAGCTAGGTAAATCCTTTGTAAGCAATCTGGAGTAGGCCAAAAGTCTTGTTTCAAGGAAAACTCCTTTGCACACTTTGGTCTTTGTTATTAATGGAAGATTTATCTAAAACATTGTCATTGCAAGGCGCCTTGTACGCCCTCCCAGGCCAGAGCCTTTCCCCTAGTCCTGGTCATCGCGAGGCGATCTTGCCCCACTGACTTTCTAAGATTACTTCGGTCGCTCACGCTCCTTCGCAATGACACCCTTGCCTGCCATCGCGAGGAGGTCTGCAAGGATCGACGAAGCAATCTGCCGATATAAAACCAAGTTTTAAAGACTTTTAGCCCTTTCGCAAGTCCCTTTGGGCTTTAGTTTTTTCCTACCAGCACTCTAATGGCCTAAATAGGAACTGATAGCAAACGACCTTTCAATAAAAGACATACCGGACCTAGAAGACAAAGTACCAAGGTCTGTACACCATGATAAATAATAGCTATTCCCAAGGCCAAAACCTTTGGGTAATCAAAAAGCCCCAATATAAAGACGATAGCCGCATGCATTAATCCTACACCAGACGGAGGCGTAGGAAGAACAAGCAAAAAGTTTAGGCCTATAAGGGTGATTAAGGCTGTAGGAAAAGAAAGGTCGAGCCCCAAAGCCTTGGCCGAAAAAACTAACATTTCGGTTTGTAAAAACCAAGAAAGCAGAGATAAGAGATAGGTTTGGATAAATAGCTTCCCGTCTCGAAAGGACTTAAATCCAGTACTTAATAAGATAAGCCCTTTAAAGAGGGTATTTGGCGCGTTGTCTAGATCTTCTAGAGAATAACGGCGGACCAAAAAAAGGACTATGATCAGGGCCAGAGTTACGAGAATTAAAGAAACTAAAACGTCCTTTCGCAAAAAAGGGGGTAAGGTGGGGAAGAACACCACTACAAATCCTAGTAATCCTAAAGCGTCTAATAATTTATCGGCCCCCACCGTAGATACACCACTAACCCAAGGAATACCCTTACGACTTAAATATAACCCCCGGCCAAAGTCTCCAGCCCTAGCCGGCAATATCGTATTACCCCAAAAGCCCAAAATAGTAAGGCACTGAGCCTCAAGGGGGGCTAAAGAGACTAAAGGTTGCGTTATTCGACGCCAGCGTTCGGCTTTAATGGCTAATACCCATATATTTAGTAAAGCAACAAAGCCTATATATATTGGTTTGGCCTTTAGGAAGACTTGCCATAAACTATGGAAATCGATCTTCCAAAATAGATAGAGGAGGCATAAGATAGCGATCAGCCAAGAAAGAATGAGGCGGATTTTCGAATTTTTAAGAATAGTTTGTTTCATTCCACAATTGAGATAAAGTTATCAAACGCAGGCCTTGTTTAGAAAAGACAGGCATTATTTCTTCTAAGGCTTTTAGCATAGCCGTCTGAGGGCGAGTTTTATCCGCCACACCGTCATGAAGGAGAAGGATATCTCCAGGGCGGAAACTTCTTAAGAGACGAGAATAAATCTCTTGGGGACGGACATCTTCGTCGGTATCCCATACGCCCACAGTCCATCCGGCCAATCTTAACCCCATGCGCCGTACCACAAGATACTGATCAAAGCGTAGAAAGCCGTGGGGAGGGCGGTACCAAAAAATGGGCTTAGCACAGAGATCTTCTAAGGTTTTACGAGCATATTCTATTTGATGTCTAAATTTTTTTAGTCCCATAGTCCATACTTTTTGGTGGTCCAGACCATGAAGACCTATTTCATGTCCAGAAGAAACGATCTCTCGGACAAGGGCAGGGGTATGTTTGGCCTTTGATACCAAGTGGAAAAAAGTTGCTTTTGCCTTATGCCGGCGCAGCAGATCTAATAAATAAGGTGTAATTCGTGGATCAGGACCATCATCAAAGGTAAGCGCAAGGGCATCTTTACTTTGCCCCCGCCCAAAATAGCGCGTAAAAAGATTTACTTGGGGAACAAAGGTGTCCAAGGCCCAAAGCCCCATCCCCGCACACACAGGAAGAGCCTTCCTCACCACGGTATTACGAATAATAAAGCAGGTACTTACGCCACCAACACAACATAAAAGGATTTTTTTCTTGAGCGAGCGGGGAAAAGAAGACCATAAACGCAAAAACATAGCCTGTCTTAAACACACTTCCTTACCCAAGTCAAGGAATAGTGTAGGTTGGTAGGTTGGGGACAGGCAAAATCTTAAGGCTATTTTCTATTAATACCGAAAGATAGAAAAGATCAGACAACTTTAGACAACTTAAACTAGGAGAGGAACCATGGCCCGTATCCCCAGAAAGTTTCTTAAAAATCCAAATGCCGCTTATCACGTCATTTCCCGTACTGCCCTCCCTGGGCATAATGTCCTTGGTCCTGCTGAAAAAGACCACCTCTTATATCTTTTTCGCTGGCTTTCAAAAATCTTCTTTGTGGAAGTCTACGGCTTTTGCATCATGGGGAACCACTTTCACCTCCTCTGCCGTATGCTCCCTCCTGAATCATTCTCTGACGAAGAAATAATCTACCGCATCAAGTTATATTATGGGGACAGGCGAAAAATTTGTCTTACTCGCGATAGAATCGTCTACTTTAGAAAGCGTTTTTCTGATCTTTCGCGTTTTGTGCAGGAAATAAAGCAGAGGTTTTCCAGATGGTACAATAAGATTCATAATCGCAAGGGCTATTTTTGGTCAGACAGATTTAAGAGTGTCATCATCGAAAAAGGCGAGGCCCTGCTTAATTGTCTGGCCTACATTGACCTCAATCCGGTACGGGCAGGGTTAGTTGAAAGACCTGAACATTATCGTTGGTGTTCATTGGGGTACCATTTGGGGACAGGCAACAAAGAAGAATTTCTTTCGACCAACCTGGGGATAATAGAATTTACGAACAAAGGATATCGTAAACGGCTTGAGATATATCGAAAGTTCGTATATGGAAAGGGAGGAATTGGGGACAGGCACAAAGTAAACAAAGATTCTTTTCAACAGCGGATACGCTATTTTTCAGAGGGATTATTTATAGGAACGGAAAAATTTGTAAAAGAAGCACTAGCTGAACTAAAAGAAAGGCTAGGGCTTAAGCGCAAAGTTATATTTATCGATGCTTATGCTTATTCATAATTCACCCCGTGGGTGATCTAAAGAGGACAAGATGGCTATTATAAAGATATTAGGCACCGCTGGTGCACGCTATGTAGTAGCTCGACAACTACGTTCTTCTGCCGGAACATATATTGAACATCTAGGTACCCGCATAATGTTAGATCCAGGTCCTGGTACTCTGGTACGCATGGCCCAAGAAAAACCCAGAATACCGGTAGAAAAACTACATAGTATCATCTTGACCCACGCCCATTTAGACCACTCTAACGATGTGAATATTTTAATAGATGGACTCACCGAAGGTGGCCTTAAAAAAAGAGGGACCCTTTTTTGCCCTCAAGAGTGTCTTTCTGGCGATAACGCCGTGGTATTACGCTATCTACGACCTTATTTAAAAGACATCCAAATACTTAAAGCACACCAGCTTTACACAATAGGTGATATTACATTTGAAACAGCGTGCCGTCATTATCACCCTACGGAAACATACGGTCTTATTTTTCACCTTTCTAGCCAAAGGGTTGGTTTTCTAGTAGATACACTTTTTTTCCCAGATCTAATCAAAAGTTATGCCCTTTGTGACGTATTAATTATTAATGTGGTGCGATACAAACCACATCCCTCTCCCAACGTCCAACATTTATGCATAGCTGATGTACGTACACTACTAGAGAGGATAAAGCCCCAAAAGGCCATCTTGACTCATTTTGGTATGACTATGATTCGCGCACGCCCAAAACAAGTAGCCGAAAAACTATCGCAAGAATTAGGTCTAGAAGTAATCGCCGCCTACGATGGTCTAACTCTAGAAATATAAAGCTAAAGAATAAAACGTGAAAGATCTAAATTTTCGGCTACGTTAGCTAACCTTTCACGCACATATTCAGAAGTAATTATGATCTTTGTAGGAGCAACGTCTGGGGCTTCAAAGGAAATTTCCTCTAATAGTTTTTCCATCACCGTATATAATCGTCGAGCCCCAATGTTTTCCGTACGTTCGTTCACTTCAAAGGCTATCCGCGCAATTTCTTCTATCCCTTCAGGCGTAAACTCTAAAGTAATGCCTTCTGTTTCTAAGAGGGCCTTGTATTGTTTTACCAAGGCATTCTCAGGCTCGGTCAAAATGCGCACAAAATCTTCCTGAGTTAAAGGATCTAATTCCACCCTTATAGGGAAGCGACCTTGCAATTCCGGGATCAGATCCGAAGGCTTAGCCACGTGAAAGGCACCGCTGGCGATGAATAATATATGATCCGTACGTACCATGCCGTAACGCGTATTTACCGTAGTGCCTTCTACAATAGGCAAAAGATCACGTTGGACCCCTTCGCGAGAGACATCTGGCCCCGAACCAGAACCCTCTCGGGCCGCAATCTTGTCTATTTCGTCTATAAAGATTATGCCGCTGGTCTCTACCCGTCGAATAGCCTCTCGAGTTACCTTGTCCATATCGATTAGTTTATTGGCCTCCTCTTGCTTGAGGAGTTCAAAAGCATCCTTCACTTTCATACGCTTACGTTTAGGACGTTTGGGGAACAAGTTCCCCATCATGTCCCGAAGTTGTTGTTCCAAATCTTCGAGACCGGTAGCGGCAAGCACTTCCACCATAGGCATGGCTTTTTGGGAGATTTCTATTTCTACATATTTGTCATCCAACTCACCTTTACGTAGTTTTTCTCTAAAACGCTCTCTAGTATGGGCCATCACCGTTCTGTCTGCCTCGGGACTAGAGGGAGGAATTAATAAATCCAACAGGCGTTCTTCAGCCAAAAAATGGGCCTTTTCTTCTACCCTTTGCTGTTCTTCCGCGCGGACCATTTCTACTGCTATATGAGTCAAATCTCGAATCATAGACTCCACGTCTCGCCCCACATAGCCTACTTCAGTAAACTTAGTAGCTTCCACCTTTAAGAAAGGCGAATTTGACAACCGCGCCAAACGCCTAGCTATCTCTGTTTTTCCTACTCCTGTAGGGCCTATCATGATGATATTTTTGGGGTAGATCTCTTCCTGGAGGGGCGGAGGTACTTGCTGACGCCGCCAACGATTGCGCAAGGCTATTGCTACAGAGCGTTTGGCTTTATCTTGACCAATGATATATTTGTCTAGCTCAGCAACTATTTCTCTCGGTGTAAGTTCTTTAGAAGGAAGGGCCTTCATAAATACCTCCTCTAGAGCTCTTCGATGACAAGCTGTTCGTTGGTATATACACACACTTCAGCAGCTATTTTTAAGGCTTCGATAGCAATCTCCCGAGCGGAAAGATCTGTATGCTTAAGCAAGGCCTTTGCTGCTGCTAGAGCCATTGCCCCTCCAGACCCAATAGCCAATACAGGCTCATCAGGTTCCATAACGTCACCTGCTCCAGAAAGGAGCAAGATGTGGCTCTTATCGCAGGCTATAAGCATGGCCTCCAAGCGCCGCAACATACGTTCGGTGCGCCAATCTTTGGCCAATTCTACGGCCGCACGGACCAATTGCCCACCATACTGGTCTAGTTTTTTTTCTAATCTTTCAAAAAGAGTCAACGCATCGGCTGTAGCCCCGGCGAAACCCACAAGGACTTTGTCGTGATATAGCCTACGTACTTTTCGAGCCCTATGTTTTATGACATGATCGCCCAGTGTTACTTGACCATCTCCGGCCAAAACTACTTTGTTGTCCTTTTTTAAGGCTAAAATAGTAGTACCCTTAAACATTGGTCTATTCCTCTTGAAGGTGATCTCTTTCCTTAACATGACTTGCCGAGGAAACAAGGCCTTTTTTGGCCCTAGGATGCGCTCCATCGTAAATTTTTGTTAAATGGACAAAATCTAGGTGTGTATAACGTTGGGTAGTAGACAGTCGGCTGTGGCCAAGCATTTCTTGAATAACACGCAAATCAGCTCCAGACTCTAGCAAATGGGTGGCAAAGGAATGCCTAAGCGTATGAGGAGAAACCCTAGCAAGCCCTAGACTTACGGCGTATTGTTTTAGGAGACGACGAACACTGCGGGTAGTAAGGACTCCTCCCCTGAAATTTACAAATAACGCCTCCGTTTTTTTTCCTAGCTTGGCCAATAAATTCTCTCGGGCAGGGAAATAGGCCCAAAGGGCCTCTTTGGCCTTCTTACCAAAAGGGGCAATGCGCTCTTTGTTCCCTTTGCCCCTTACCCGCACAATCATAAGGTCCACCAAAACGTCCTGAAGCCGTAGGCCACAAAGCTCTGAGACTCTTAACCCGGCCCCATAAAGGAGTTCTAATATGGCCCTATCACGCAAAAACTTGAACTCCTGCCCCTGCGGTTTTTCTACCAGGGCGAAGACTTCGTCTACGGATAATACTCGCGGGAGGGTTTTGCCCAATTTGGGACATTTTATATACAAAAGCCTTGGGTCTCTTAAGCCCCCTCTTTTTTTAAGGAACTTAAAAAAGCTACGCAGACAGGCCACCTTACGGGCTAAAGTAGTTTTGGCCTTTGTCTTAGCCACTTGGGCTAAAAAAAGACGTACCTCGGCCAACCCGAGTTGTTTAAAACCTTTTTCTTCCATAAACACCTGAAGTTGTCCCAAATCGTTACGGTAGGCACGAAGCGTCTCTGGCGAAACTCCCTTCTCCTGAGCAAGATAATCCAAAAAAGATAAGATATCGTCCCTCAGCACCTTCCTACTGCCCGCCAGTGAGTAATTTTGAAAAAATAGGCGCCTTAAAAACTTGCATAGCAAAGGCCGTAGCCGTTTCCAAAAATAGTTCCTCGGCCCTTTGCAAGGCTTTAACTATATGTTCTTCTCTTATACCATAAAGCTTATAATAGTCACAAAATACTTCTAAATGAGGGGGATTCTCTTTTATTGAAGGCAAATGGGCACTGAGATTAGTAACCCCGATTATAGTTTGATGAAGCTTGAGCTTGAGCAAATTTTCGGCACTTGCGGTGTGGAGACCTATGCCACAAATAAGCATGTCTGGTAACTGCCATTTTTTGGCCACCCAGGCACCAGCTTGAGCATGATCCCAGGAAAGCAACTTACGCTCCCAATAACAAAGTCTTCCCCCTTCTTTTTGCCAGGTATTATAAACACGGCGGTAGACATCAAACCAGCTGGTCAGCAACACCGGTAAGGCTATGTCTTGAATCAAGACAATGAGAAAGGCCTTGTCACCCTCTTGATGCCTTTCGGTGGCAAGCTCCCGGGCAAAAAGCGCCCGTAAGAGCGAATCTGTCCAAAATATACGCAAATCAAACCCGGAAACCTTGGGTGCTTGAACTACTTTATTAACGCCGTAGGAAACTACTATGGCCTCGACCTCCTTTAGGCCCAAAACCTGTACGGCCTGCACCAAATCCGTGATTTCCTTGGTCAGGCCGGCAAAAGGTGAATTAGTAACTTTTAGAACCTGTGTAGTAAGACCCGGATCATACTGGATCAAACGGGCAATTTCCACAGCGGATACATCAGGGTCTCTTAATTTGCCAAGGATCTTGGTAACTACCTCTGGAAGGGTAGGAATTTTAACATCTTGAAAAATCTTTTCGAAATTACCTGTAAGTAGCGTGGTATAACGAAACAATTTTTTCAATAGCATGTTATGTATTTCGGCACGGGCAAGCAATAAATAGAATACTAAAAAAGTAACTTATGGGTTTTAAAAGCATATTAAAAGGATTTTAAAGACTAAAATGGACGATTTACTTTGGCATTTAGGGAAAATTGCTCGTTTACGTTTTTGGTATCAGGTCAGACATCGAGGGCGCTGGGTGCTCCTGGTCTTCATAGGCTTAAACAGCGCCTTGAGCATATTTTTCCTGGGCCTGATAGCTTGGTTAACCTCCTGGCCTCTTATCTTCCCCTCTTTAGGGCCTTCGGTATTTTTGATTTTCTATACGCCTTCGCGAGCCATGTCTTCCCCCAGGAACACCCTATTAGGTCACCTCAGTGCCGGCATAATAGGCATTGTGGGGCTAAAACTTGCTCACCTTTTGGGCCTCCATACAGGTCTAACCCTGGAGGGCATAAGCATCTTGGCCCTTACAGTGGGGATCACAGGCATTTTTATGTCAGCCACCCGCATCCTTCACCCCCCAGCAGCATCCACTGCCTTAATTGCCTCCCTGGGAATGCTACCTGGATGGCATGCCCTTTTGGTCTTGGCCTGTGCTTGTGGCATAATTTTAATCCAGGCTATTATATTCCACCGCTTAGCGGGCGTATCTTATCCTTTATGGGCACCTTTTAAAGAGGATATCTCTCCTGACATAAAAACTATAGACGGCAACGTATCCTTCTTTGCCAGCCGAAAACGGCCCTCTACTTTGGCAGACATGGCCGAACAGATAGTCTTTCGCGGCAAAGTTGATTGAATTCAGAAAAAATAAAATAAGCCGCTCTATTTCCTCAGGGTGTAGAAACACAAAAACTGCTGACCCTTGAACTCTATTAGCGCACCGCCGCGACCTCTTATCAGTCTTGACAAGGAGGACTCATTTTTGGTCATTACGGTGCCGCTGACCCGTCATGGCGAACGTGCCCATTACTTGGCATGACGAGCGGAGCGAAGCAATCCCCTGAGATCGCCACGGCGGGCTAACACCCGCCTCGCCATGACCTTTATCGGATAAGACATGTCCCTATTAAAAGCAAGACCTTGACCTTCCTCTAATAGGGCTTATCGTCTCCAGACGAAACAAAATTGTCAGACATTATAGGACAAAAAAGTAAAGGAGGTATTACCATGCGAATCATCAAAAGCTACTTCAAACCGTGGGCAATTTTATGGGTAATAATGTGCTTAGTACTAACGCCAAACCTCTTGTGGGCAGCCAAGACAGATACTTCTGCCTCATCTATTGCAAAAGGTGCAGTAGAGTCTGCTAAAAAAACGGCCCAAAATATTCAAGCCAAGCTAAGTCAAGACGCAATCAAGGCTGTAGCTGAAACCCACCAAGCTTTGGACCTATTGAACAAGGGGAAAATAGATGAGGCGGTAAAGGTACTGCAAGATGCTATAGGAAGACTCGAGGTTGTTTTAAGCGCTAATCCAAAACTTGCTTTTGTCCCCATTAATGTATCTACAGTTGCCTTTGATTTAGAAGCTGGACCTAAAGAAATACAGAATACTATCAACAAAATAAAGAAACTACTTGATGAGGGGGACATACAAACTGCTAGGCATTTACTCGAAAATTTACAATCAGAGATTGACATTATTGTAGAAAAGATTCCACTGGCTACTTATCCAGACACCATAAAACTTGCTGTTAAATACATCGCTAATAACAAAATAGAAGAAGCAAAGACCCTTCTTACTACGGCTCTTTCTTCAATTGTACAAGACGTAATTGTAATCCCCCTACCTATCGTGAGAGCAGACATGCTTATACAGGCTGCTTCTAAAGTTGCTAAAGCCGATAAAGAAAAGGCTGTTGAATTACTAAATCGTGCTGAACGTGAACTAAAAATAGCCAAATTATTAGGCTACACCAAAAATTATGACAAAGAATATAAAGAACTAGTAAAACAAATAGAAAACCTAAAGAAAGAGATAAAGGGGAAAAACCATAGCGAAAAATTATTCGAAAAACTACTAAACAAAATAAAGATCTTCAGAAAACACTTTGAAGCCAAACCCAAAGAACACTAGGGGCAAAATAAAGGGTGGGCCTGGGCCCACCCTTCCAAGCACCTCATCTTCCTTACCTCTCCACGATGCTAACCTGCTTGTCATGACAGCAATCTTATAAAATCACACGGGTGTACGCGCCGCCTAGGAAGGGAAAATTAGTCACGGTTTGTGTTCGCCAAAGAGTACGGAAAGAAAAAAATGTGCCCTTTAATAACCCCCCTTGTCATTCGAACAAATGTTTGATATAAATGTTCGTATGAGAGATGGCTCAATCGCGGAAAATGCCGACGCTAGGGAAAGGCTTATCAAGGCTGCCGAAAAGCTCTTTGCCGAAAAGGGTTTTAA
>JALSKZ010000034.1 GCA_026988575.1 Thermodesulfobacteriales bacterium
GCAGTGCGTAAGCCCGTGCGGGTTCGAGTCCCGCCCTCGGCACCACCCCCTCCTTAAACCTCTTTCTACAGCTCGTCAGGGATGGTCTTTAGCCCGGCAAAACGTGGTTCATGGAGAGGTAAAATAATGTCTGCCATATTCTTTACCCTCAAGATCTGGTCATAAGCTAGGTAAGGATCAATGTTGGTCCCTGGGGGAATGGCTTCCATTTCCATGGCCAATATTTCTTTGGGCGGGTAGAAATTTTCGTTTATCACGCAAAAACCACTTATGGCCGCGGTCCCTTTTTCCGTTTGGATAAGTACAGTATAACCACCTTTGGTATGGGCCGGTGTATGAACCACTCGTATACCAGGGACAATCTCTTTTTCTTCCTCGGTAAGGTGGATCATCTGCCCGGCTTGGTCAATTTCTTCGATGAATTCGGCCATATACCTGAAATCTAGGGGGTGGGGATGATACGCCGTCTCGAATTCTAATTCGTGGGCGTAGAATACGGCGTTTACACATTTAAAGTCGTTTTCACAATGATCATTGTGTAGATGAGTGTGGATGACAATGTCTATATCTTTAGGGCTTAACCCCCATTGGGCAAGAGCTTCTTCAAAGGTGTAAATCTTGCCCCCAATGGCTTTTTCACGGGCTTCCGATTGGATAACCCCCATTAATCCCGTATCAATCAAGATATTTTTCTCTCCACCCTCTAATAACCAAGAATATATAGGTATGGTATATTCTTTACCGTAATCGTATTGATAGGTCATCATGCCTTTATCAAAGATCTTGGTTCCTACCACTAGGGGATGAATCTTGTAAAGGGCCATGGGTACCTCCTTTTTTTATTATGCATAACACCTTTTTTGAGAAAGAGTTAACAAAAGGAAAGACTGTTTTGACTTTATGGTGGTTAAAAAGGTCCTTATTTTTTAAAATTTCTGGAAGGGCTTAAGATTATGCCTATTTACCTGTTTGTATACGGAACTTTGAAACGTAGTTTTTCTCTTCACAAATATTTGCAGGGGGCCTGCTTTTTGGGTGAAGGCTATATAAAGGGCTTTGAAATGTATGATTTGGGGTCTTATCCGGGGATTGTCCCGGGTAACGGGATTGTTTACGGGGAGGTATACCAGGTCTATCCCGCTGATTTGGCTCTTATCGACGAAATTGAGGCCGAGGGGGAGGAGTACCAACGTAGACTGGTGCCGGTCTTTTTAGCTTCTGGGGACGTTTTAGAGGCCTTTGTCTATGTGTATTTAGGAGATGTTTCGTTAAGGCCCGTGGTGGCCAACGGTATTTGGTCGAAAAAGGGTACTTGATGTATACCTGGGTGTTGAGCCTTTCTGGCGAAATAGGTACTAAACAAAGGGCTACGTACCAGCTGTTCCAAAAATTGGTATTCCAAGGCCTCTTCAGTCGGCTCAAATCCTGTGGACTAGACTGCTCTTTTGAGGAGAAAAACCACCGTTTTTTACTTTCTAGCCCCCAAGACCTGACGCCCTTGTTGTGTTCACAATTTGGCGTGGCTAAATTGGCCCGTCTTTTTAGGACCACTCTTGATGGGCACGAGGCTACTGCTTGCCCTTGGGACGAGGTTTTACCTCTTCGTCCCTTTACTTACACCGTTTATGTGGAAGGGATTTATCAAAGAGGCCTTTGGACCAAGGCCCTAAACATTAAACGGCAGCTACTTTCCTTTTTGAGACTAAAGGCCCAGGAACACCTGAGCTTCTGGGACAATCACCCACCCTATCACCTTGATATTCGTCTTATACTGCCCAGCCCGGAGGAATGCTGGTTACTCATAAATCCGATGCGTGGGCCTTCTGGTCTCCCTATAGGTGCAGGTGGTAAAGTACTTTGCCTATTTTCAGGCGGTCCTGATTCTTTATTGGCGGCTTATTTACTGGGGCGTCGAGGTCAAGAGGTGGAATTGATTTTTTTCGATGACCAGGAGCCTTATCGGCAAGAGGCGGTACGTCAGGGGGCCAGGAAATTGGCCTATTTTTTTCCGCATCAAGAGATTGTCTTATGGCAAGTCCCTTATGCAGAAGCCCTTAGATATTTAGCGCAACGTGCGCCCAAGAGGGATCTTTGTTTTCTTTGTAAGGGGCTTATGTTTGTTTTGGCCACGGATCTTGCCCGGCAAAATTGCTCTCAGGCCCTGGCTTCAGGTGAGATCCTTGGCGAGCAGGCCAGCCAGACCATCTCTGCTTTGCCTTTTTATAAAAGCCCTCTGCCCATATTACGGCCGGTAATAACTTTTAATAAAGACGAAATTTTTGCCAAATTAAAAGAGATAGGCCTAGAAAAAGAGGCCCACAGGGGCCTTCCCCCCTGTAGTTTTGTCCCTAAACATCCTCGTACCAAGCCAAAAATAACCCCTGAGCGGGCACAATCTTTAATCGATCAGGCAAAAAGACTTTGTCCTTTGCCCCAAAAGATGGTTTTATCTTGGGGTAGGAGGTGTTTATGGAAATAAAAGTTGGTCGCGGCTTGGTGTGTTTTTTCTGGAACGAGGAGGAACAAGCCCAGGTATTTATACCCGAAGAAGACCTTTATCTGGAGGTCTTTAAGGGGCAGGAGTGTGTGCTTTCTCGTAAGGTAACTTTCTTGAGGAGTACCGAGGAATACCTAGCTCCTGGGGCGTATCAAGCCATACTTCGGCGCAAAAAAAGGCCCGCTTTGAAGATGTATACGCCCTTTCATTATACTCCCAAGGTGGTCCTGGTCTCTGAAAACGAAAGGCGTCACCATCTATCTTTTGCCGAGATCGACTGGGATAACGTGCGTCGTGATATAGAGTTGGGTCTGGGGCTAGATTGGTCTAAAGATATAGAAGTTTTACTCCGTATTTTACGTCATCCAGATCCCGTAACCGATTTTCCCGAAGAGGAATGGCAACCGCTAAAACTGCGGGACTATGTCCTGATTCTGGGGGCCTTAAAGGGGGTGGAACTATTCGTAGCGCGCAAAGAAGATAACCACCCCTTAAAAAAAATCATGGGTTTAACCCTGGTTCCCGGCGAGACCATAGCCGAAGTCGCTTCGGCGTCTTTTTCTGTGCCCCAAAGGTCTGGTCTTTTTCTCGTTCGTCAAGAGGTGGAACCCGATCAAATAAATTTAAAGGTGTTTTGGGAAGTAGAAGATTCTTTTTGGAAAGAGGTATATGAAAAAGACTTAGTTCCGCGGGGTCTTACTTGGGAGGAAGTCCAAGTAAGGCTTGAAGTATTTTTTAAGGCCCAAGACCAAAATGATTGGCTCCTCTTTCGTCCCGAAGAAGTCCGCAACGTGGCCTTGGCTCGGGATTGGGTGCTCCCTGACGTAGACGATGGGGCCTTTTATAAGGCCCGTTTGGTTCTTTACGAGGCAAAGACTCCCCAACGTTTAAAGGTATTGTTTGAATCAGAAGAGATATTTGTCCCCAAAAGGCGTGATAGGTTAGTCCTCCTGCCGGTGGATGAAAGGCGGCTTTTTGCTTATTGGCATCTAGATCGCCAAGAACGTGAACGCAAGCTTGGTGCCTTTGCCGCCGGAAAGAACTTTTGGGTTAAGCTCAAAATATTCCACGATTTTTTTGGTCAGCTGTATCATCATCAGGACAAGGACATAGTGGTAGATATCTTGGGGGCGGACAATTGGTATTTGTGGGTAGAACCAGACAAGGCCTATCGTGCCCAATTGGTGGCTGTGCGCGAGGACGGCAAAGAGCTTGAACTTACCGCTATTTCTAACCTGGCGCACACGGGCCGTCTTTGTGCGGGCAATCAACCGGTGAACTACGTTACCTACGAGCATTCTTTTTCTCATCCTACCATTCGGCCCCTGGAATCAAAAATGGGCACCGCACAGCACTCTATAGGCTACATGATTTTGCATTTGCATGCGCATCTACCCTACTTCCGGAAGCGAGTGGTCTACGGGGCCGCAGGGGTATGGCAGCCACTAGGCTTTCCCGAAGAATGGTTTCACGAGGCCTTGGTAGATACTTACATACCCTTAGTGCGTATCTTTGAGCAATTATGCGACGAGGGGGTAGACTTTAAACTTTCTATGGACATCTCTCCCACCCTTACCAGTATGATGCGGGATAATCTCTTACAGGAGGAGTTTCTAAAGTACATTGAAGGGCTGATCAATCTTGCCCGAGCCGAAGTGGAACGTGTTCATCGAGAGGCTCCAGGATTTAGCGCGGCGGTGTGGATGCACCTGCGGCGTTTTGAAGAGGCCAGGGAGTGCTTCTTACGGTACGGCGGCGATCTCACCCAGGCCTTTAAGAAATTTCAAGACCTGGGCAAGCTAGAAATTTCTACCTGTGGGGCCACCCACGGTTTTCTGCCCTTTTACAGCATGTATCCCCAGGCTGTAAGGGCCCAAATAGAAACGGCGGTGCGGGATTACGAGGATGTATTTGGTCGTCCACCGGTGGGCATTTGGCTTCCTGAATGTGCCTATGTGCCTGGCCTGGAAAAATACCTGGAAGAATATGGTCTACACTATTTCTTTGCCGAGACCCACACGGTCTTACGGGGAGATAGCCCCGCAGATTTTGGGGTCCACGCTCCGGTTTACATCCGGGGGTCTAAGGTGGCCGTGTTTGCACGCGACCCCGAAACGGGCAAACAGGTCTGGAGTGCCGATGAGGGTTATCCGGGAGACCCCGATTATCTAGACTTTCACATAAAGGGTGGGCCTTTGCGCTATTGTCGAGTCACTAACCGCTATTCCATGCAAAAGGAACCATATAATCCAGAATGGGCGCGGAATAAAGCCGCTGCCCATGCCCAACATTTCATGGAATGTCGTAACTTTCGTTTCGAATATATAAAGGGTTGGTTTTGGAAAAAACCCCTCTCGGTGGCTACTTACGATGCAGAATTGTTTGGTCATCACTGGTTTGAAGGGCCGCTTTTTTTGTATTTCCTGCTGAAAAAGCTTTATTACAATCAAAACCAGACCGAACTAATCACCCCTAGTGATTATTTGGCCCGTTATCCTACCAACCAAGAGCTGCTCCCTCCGGCCTCCTCCTGGGGCGACAAGGGGTCTTTTGATAAATGGATGTATGGGTCAGTTTCATGGATGTATCGCCATATCCATGAGGCCATAGAGGCCTTAAGTGATTTGAGCCAGAAGGGCCCTGACGACCCTCTTTTTTACCGCATTGTTCAACAGGCCGCCCGCGAGGTCCTCTGGGCTATGAATAGCGATTTGGCCTTTGTGATTTCTAACGGACACTTTATGGATAAGATGAAAGAATTTTTCTTTGAGGCCTTGGAACGATTTTGGGAACTTTACGATATGGCCCGCAGACGGATGGCGGGCCAGCCTTTTGAGGAAGCGCGTCTATTTGAGATAGAAGCCACAAGGCCTCTTTTCCCCCGGATAAGGGCAGAGGTTTGGAAACATGTAGACTAGCGCTTCTTACTTTCCATGAGTTTTTGGATCTGTTCTATGAATTCGTTTACGTCCTTGAATTGGCGATATACCGAGGCAAAACGTACGTAAGCCACGTCGTCCCACTCGTGTAGCTTGTTCATGACCCGTTCGCCAATAAGGGTGGAGGGGATTTCGCGCTCCCCTGTGCCTATTAGGTCTCGTTCTAATTCATTTACAAAGGCCTCTATTTGGTCCATGCTTACGGGTCTTTTTTGGCAGGCCTTACGTATGCCCTCGATGACCTTTTCGCGTAAAAAAGGTTCTCTCCGCCCGTCCCGCTTGATGACCATGGGTAGTTGCATTTCCACCCTTTCGTAGGTGGTAAAGCGATATCCACAGCGGAGGCATTCCCTTCGCCGCCGAATGGCTACGCCGTCTTTAGTAACACGACTATCTATCACCTTGGTATCAAGGTGCTGACAAGCCGGACACTTCATAGTTGAAGTCTACCTTAAGGTCTTTAAGGGGTAAAGAAAATTGCCGTTAAGGAGTTTTTCTCTTGGTCCTCAAAACCGGCTATTCTGAAGAAGGTCGGGAAAAAACGGCTATAATTCAAAAGAGTCATCATCGAGCATCTTTTCCATGGTCTTTTGACTGCGACGTAGACGTTCAATAGCCAAGGCCAGGCGTATGATTTCGTCTTTTACGTTGTCTTCGTTAATGCCTTTTACCTTTAAGTCTACATCCAAATTGCCTAGACTCATCTCGTGGACCTTGCGGGTGAGTTCTGTTAACGGGGAAATCAGCTCGAAACGTACCAAACCGTAAAGAGAAATGGTACCTATAAAAAAGGCTACGGCTAGCCAGATATTAAACGAACCCGAAAACAGATCGGTCAATCCTTGCCCTGGAAAGCGAAGGGTCAATACCCCGGCAATGTCGTGTTCTTGAAGCTGGGGGGCTTTGGGATGACGTTCGTGACAATGGATACAGTTGGTATGGACTGGTAAGGCATATTGGTACACAAAGGTGTTACCCACAAAGGACCATTTTTCTTCCTTGGGTTTATGTAGATTGGCGGAGGGACCAAAGGTAAATTCTATTTGGGTTGTGCCCTTTAATTGTTGGGTAAGGGCCCGGCCTACTTCTGGGTCGTGCAATAAGTATAATTCGGTCTCGTCCCCCTGCCCCTCTATAATACCTGTTAGATGTTTTATGGTCTTTAGTTGTCCAGGTTTATCGACCCAAAAGCCGTGTACATTATTAGAGAGAGAAAGGACCGAATCTAACAGGGTAGCAGTAGCGCGCGACCTTTCCAGTAAGTCTCGTTCCTGGTAGTAGGTTAAGGTCTTGAACAAGCTCAGGCATCCCACACTAAAAATGAGCAAAAAGAAGAGGGCTACCTTGTTGGCCAGGCTCAACTGCTTGAACTTCATGTATTCCTCCTCAGGCGTACCAGGTCTTTGGTTTTATTTATGGCCATTTGGGCTAGTTTAGGATCATCGATCTCTTGTTTTAAAAACTTTAATAGCGAAGAGACATGGCTTAAGGGGAGGCCTTTTTCAGAGGCTCCGGCCTGTTTTAAGGCCCTTTTGACCATAAGCTTAGCCGCTGGTCCATAGTGCTTGGTAAGTAACTTTACTACCTCGTTAAACAAAACTAAGGGGATAAGCTCTTCTTCGTTTTTTTCTCTGCGGGGCAAGGAGGTCTTTTCCAGGCGGAGGGCCAAGGCGTTTAAGGCTACACTTACCAAAGGGCTAGGAGATACCGTACGCAGGATGACAAAGATATGAAATTCTTTGGCTTCCCTTACCACCAGCGTACCGTTTTCGTATAGAGAGACAATCTCTTGGGGCGGATCATTACTACCTGCGCCAGCAAAGGTATTAGATATTTCTTCCACCAGATGTTGGAGATTTTCCTGGACGTCAGCGGAATATACCTCGGGAAAACTAGAATAAAGGGCCTTCCCACCCCTGGAGACCATTACCCCCGCAACATCATCCAGTTTTGTCAGGCTAGCCAGTATGGTTTTCACGCTTTCCACTCCTTTTCTGCCTCCAGTAACTTTTTGCTCCACCATAAAAGACCTTTGCGTGAACGCCCTTTAAGGGCCAAAAACTGGTCTCCCCGGCAGAGAGCGGCATACATTTCGCGTTTGCCTGTGGCGGCAAAAGATCTTATTTCACCAAGACCAAGGAGATGCCCCAATTCTTTTAACTGTAAGGCAGTGAGAGATATCGCCCCGGCCAATTCTTCAGTGTTGCCGGGGCCCTGGGCCTCTTTTACCTCTCCTGAGGGATCCGTTAAGACCCAGGTTTCTATTTCGGGCAAGAGTTGGGTTAGCTTGCCAAAGGGATTAGCTGTCTCAGGAGAGGCGGATCCCTCTGGAGGGGAGCTCTCTTCTTGGGGGCCCTTAAAAGCGAAGATGTCTTCGTTAAGTTCTATTTCGCCATGTTGCTGAAATTCATCTTGGAGTCTGGCGGCCTCAAGGATCAAGGCCTGTATGGGCCCTTGAAGATTGGCGTGTTTGGGCCATAGGGCCGGACGTCTCACCTCAAAATGGCCCTCAGGCAGGCTTAAGAGGGCCCTTAACGCCTCAATACCCTCTTTGGGTTCTGGGCCTACGATTTCGGCCCGGTGTAAGTAGTCGCCTTCAAGGTAGATCTTGCCGACACCACCAGAGAAAAATATCTCCACTAGTTGTCTACCCGGTTTGTTGGCCAAAATTTGCAAGACATCGGCCAGGTCAAAATTGCTCAGTTCTCCACTCATCGAGGGAGTTTCTACAGTGGTGAGATTATTCTTGGAAATTTCTCCCATCATGGGGCCCCCTCCTTTGGCACCCAAGGCCTTATTCCCTGTTGAGACACTCTATTATCCTATTCGGAAGGCAGGGGAGAGGAGATTAAAAGGGGTGATTTTCCCGGGAGATTTTGGCTATAAGCTCAAAGTTTATGTGTCGACGCGAGAGATTGACGTCTTTTACCCTCACTTTGACTATATCACCCAGTTGAAATATTTTACCCGTGTGTCTACCCACTAAGCGGTGCCTTTTTTCGTCAAAAATATAGTAGTCATCGGGCATGTCTGAGAGGCGTACTACTCCAGAGACATATATTTCGAATAATTCTACAAAGAAGCCAAAGGCCGTTACCCCGGAGATAACACCCTGAAATTCTTCCCCTATGTGTTCGCGCATGAGACGTACACGAATACGGTCTAGCATTTCTCTTTCGGCCTCCATGGCCGTGCGTTCTCTTTCGGAAAGGTGTCTTCCCATCTCCTCTAGCTCTTGGGGCTTATAAAGGGGGCGTTTTTTGCTTAAGGCCCTTTTTAAGGTCCGGTGGACTACCAGGTCGGGGTAACGCCTGATAGGAGAGGTGAAATGGCAATAGCATTTTGAGGCCAAGCCAAAATGGCCTATATTATCTGGAGAATATTTGGCCTGTTTTAGGGAACGCAAGAGCAAGGTGTTGATTAGATAGGCGTAAGGTTTATCTTCTACAGCTTTGATGATCTTTTGGAACCATTTGGGGTGAAGGGGCTCTTCAAACTCCACACCCAGTCCGAAACTCTGGGCAAATTCTATAAATTCCTTGAGTTTTAGGGGATCTGGTTCTTCGTGTACGCGGTAAAGTAGGGGATAGCCCTTTTCGGTAAGGAAACGGGCCACTGCTTCGTTGGCCGCAATCATAAACTCTTCAATAATAAAGTGGGCAAAATGTCTTTCCCGTCTGATGATCTCTTCGGGTTTACCTTGCGCATTTATATGGACTTCGGGTTCAGGGAGATCAAAGTCAATACTGCCTCGAGCCAGGCGTCTGGCCCGCAAGAGCCTACAAAGCTGGGCGGCGTTATCTAAAGAGCGCAACACAGACCGAAATTTGCGCCGCAGGCCTTTGTCTTGGTCTACCACCAGGGCCTTGACCAGGTTGTAGGTAAGGCGTTGGTGGCTTTTTATTACCGCCGGAAAGAAGTCTGCCCGCCGGAAATGGCCCTTTTGGTCAAAATCCATAACCACGGTAAGGGCTAGGCGCTTTACCTTGGGGTTTAGACTGCACAGGTTATTGGAAAGTTTTTCAGGGAACATGGGCACCACCGCGTTGGGGAAATATACACTGGTGCCCCGTTTATAGGCCTCTTTGTCCAGGGCTGATCCCGGTCGCACGTAGTGGGCCACGTCGGCTATGGCCACATAAAGTCTAAACCCCTTGGGTAGACGACGAACATATACTGCATCGTCAAAGTCTTTGGCGTTTTCACCATCGATGGTGACAAAGGGCAAGTGGCAAAGGTCTTTGCGATGGGCTTCATCCTCAGGCCGGATTTCGTCTGGTATATTCTGGAGCTCTTTACGTATCGATTTGGACCACTTGTGGGGCAAATCGTATTTATAGATTACAGCCTTGAGTTGTGTCTCCAGGTCTTCTGGGTCGCCCAAGACTTCTATGATCCGCCCTTCAGGGATGCGCCTGCCTGGAGAAAAATCGGTAATTTCGGCCACTACCATATAGCCGTCTTCCGCCCCTTGGCTTTGATCTGGGGGGATGAGTATCTCAAAGGGGACCCTTTCATCTTCAGGGATAACCGTACTTACCCTACGTCCCTTAAAAAAGAGGCCTATGACCTTTTTTCGCTTGCGTTCCAAAATACGGATTATGCTGCCTTCTTTTTTGCGTTTGGTAGGGCGTTCGATACGTGCTACCACTAGATCTCCGTCCAGGGCCCCGTGGAGCCGAGAAGGGGGGATATAGACGGTTTTGGCCTTTTCGTCCTGTGGTTCGACAAGACCAAAACCATCAGGATGCATACGTAGGCGCCCGGTTACCAATTGCATTTGTTCCGCTAAACCATAACGTCGGCCCCGGAGGTGTACCAATTTTCCGGTACGCGTTAATTGTTTTACGAGGCTACGGACTGCTTTGCGCTCTTGGGAAGGTACATGCAAGAGGTGATAAAGCTCACGTAATAATAAGGGCCTTCCGGCCTTACGCATGGCCTGGATGATCTCTTTTTCCGTGGGCAGCCCCCTTAGGGGCTTATTTTTTTTGGTCATGACTACTTTAGTTCGTCCAGGTCTTGGGAGGTAATGACCCGTATGGTCACCCTTTTCCCCTTGGAACCAGGTCTGATCTCGCAAAAGGACCAGCCCAATATATCGCGTAAAAATACGTGTCTCCTAAAACCGTCGGCGGTAGTATAGACCAAATTGAGCCCTGCTATACGTCCCTCCTGGTCTAAGACTATATCTACACGTTTTAAAAAGTGTATATTCCCCGGGCCAAAATCGGTAAGGATATAAGGCAGGGAAAGCTTTTGCTCCTTGGGTAATAATACCTGTACGGCGTATAAGTCTTTCTGTTCTATGCTTATTACCTCGGCGGGCAGAGGGTTAGTCCATAAAAATAACAAGCCAAAAAGACAAAATAAAACAAGCTTCTTCTGTAACATGGTTAATCCCCTTGAATATGTATTCTTTTATCAATCAAAACTATAGCATCTTAAAAAATTTTGTTGAATAACATCGGGTAAGAAAATTGTACAAGAATATCTTTTCCTTGTCTTTTTAATAGGAATATGGGTAAAAAGAAAGCTTTTAGAAAAAGTTTTAGACCTTTTGAAGGAGGTGGACATGTCTTTTACCCTGCCTGAAGATCCGCAAGAGCGTGCCTGGAGTATTGCCCGGTTTATGCGTGCCCATGATCAAGTAGCCGTTGGCTATCAAATGGATCTGCTCAATGTGAAGCCAGGGTTTGCCCGGATTGGTATGCGGGTGACTTCGAATATGCTCAATGCCGTTTCCTTACTCCATGGTGGAGTGACTTTTTGTCTAGCCGATTTTGCCTTCGCGGTAGCGGCTAATAGTCATGGTCAGGTCTCGGTGGCCACCTCGGTGAGTATCAGTTATCCTGCCCCTGCTCGCCAGGGAGATTATTTGATAGCCGAGGCTCAAGAAGTGGCCTTGACCAGGCGAACAGGGGTATACGAAGTCAAAGTGCGTCGTGAAGACGGGACGTTGGTGGCCTTTTTTGTGGGTCATGTTTTTCGCCGAGACGATTCGGTGGCCCATTGGATGGCCAAGTCTCAATAAGTGAGGTGGCAAATAAAGAGGGCCGCGAAAGCTCCAACAATATCGGCGGTAAGGGCGGCCCAGACGGTATAACGCTGGTCTTTTACCCCTATGGCTCCGAAGTATACGGCCAACACGTAGAAGGTGGTTTCCGTGGATCCCTGTAAGGTTGAGGCCAAATAGGCCGCAAAGCTATTGGGGGCGTGGGCTACCACCTCGCTCATCAGCCCAAAGGCCCCAGAGCCGGAAAGCGGACGTAATAGAGCTACAGCCAAGGCCTCGGGAGGAAACCCTAAAGGTTGGGTCACAGGAGTTAGTAATTTTACCAAATAATTAAAGGCCCCCGAGGCCCTAAAAATACCCACTGCTACCAAGATCATTACTAAAAAGGGGATAATGCGTACAGCCACGTTAAAGCCTTCTTTGGCCCCTTCACAAGCTACCTCGTATACCGCTACCCCCTTCAGGTAGCCAAAGGCAAGGAGTCCAAACATCAGGCAAGGCACGAGCCAAAAGGAGAGAATTTTTTGTGCCGTGGCCCAAGAAGGAGAAAGAAAAAAATAGCGGACCAGGGCCAGACTTAGGGCTACAATTAGGCCCCAGATCAAGATCTTCTCCCCGGGAGAAAGGCCTGGATCCCTGGGCTCTAGACTAGAGAAATCCCCTTTATCCAGCTCTTTGCTTTCTATTTTAGGAGCTGGTTCTGGTCCGGAAAGACGCGCCAAGATTTTGGCCATGATAATGGCCGCCAGGGTAGAACAAGTGGTAGCAAAGAGCGTAGGGAAGATAATAGCGGCGGGTTGAGCACAACCCGCCGCCGCCCGTACCGCAATGACCCCTAGAGGTAAGAGAGTAACGTTTGAGGTGTTGATAGCCAAAAAGAGGCACATGGCGTTAGTGGCCCGCCCCGGATGGGGGTTTAACTTGTCAAGCTCTACCATGGCCTTTATGCCTAATGGTGTGGCTGCGTTACCCAAGCCCAGGGCATTGGCCGAAATATTCATTACCATGGCGCTCATGGCCGGGTGCTCGGCCGGGACATTGGGAAAGAGACGTACCAAGAGGCCCCGTACTTTGCGGGCTATCAGCCTTAATAATCCCCCTTCTTCGGCTACTTTGACCAATCCCAACCATAGGGCCATGGCCCCTATAAGCCCCAGCGCCAGATTGACGGCACTTTTGGCGGCCTCAAAAGAGGCCTTAGTCACCGCGGGCATTTGTCCTTTAAAGGCTGCACATACTACAGCCAGGGCCATGAGATAAAACCAAATTCTGTTCATGGGGGCTATTTGGACCTTCATGGCTTTAGCCTACCAGAGACCGTCCATAAAAACACCTTTTCTGTCTACCTGTTAAATACGAGTTTTTATTGGTTATAAATTCAGAAAAAAACCTTTTATGAAGTGAACCGCGAACATTTTTGAACTTTTGTAATCTTTTAGTTGACAAAGATCTATTTTTTGCGTTTTAAAGAACGCTAAAAACTATAAATGGAGAGGGGCTTATGGGCAAACGACTAATTTATCTCCTTTTGGTGTTGTGTTTGGCACCTGGTCTTGTTTGGTCGGCAGGTTTTCAGCTCTTTAACGAAGGCTCGGCCCGGGTAATGTCTTTAGGGGCAGCCGTTACCGCCCGTACCGATATGGTAGAATCTGCCTGGTATAATCCCTCCGCCGCGGTATTCTTTAAGGCCCCTGAAGGGATGGTAGGCCTTTCTATGGTGATCCCCTCTATTACCTTTAAAAATGATCAGGGGCCAGACTACGAAATGATAAATAGGGTGCATCCCTTGCCCTATATTTATGCCGTGTGTCCCCTGAGTAAGAGATGGGCCACAAGTTTTTCCTTTAATTTGCCTTACGGGCTCACCACCGACTGGGACAGTAATTGGCCTGGAAGATACGACGCTATTTACACCAGTTTGAAGACTTATTTCCTTACCCCTAGTCTGGCTTACAAAGTATTACCAGGGTTGTCTATTTCTTTAGGTCCCCAGATTGTTTACGCCGACGCCAAGATGGAAAAGGCCTATCAAGTTGTTACCAACCCAAATCCCCTTACCTTACAAGACGTAAAGACCAAGCTTACAGGGAACGATTGGAGTTTGGGGTGGCAGGTCTCCATGACTTGGAAACCTGTACCTTATTTGGTTATGGCTGCTATTTATCGCTCTCAGGTAGATTTAGATCTCGATGGCAGTGTGAGTTACGAGCAGGTTCCGGCTTCAGCCTATTTCCCTGTGGGCAATACCTTAGTCCCGGCGGTGTTTCGTGCTGGTGAAGGCCGTGTTTTGTTAACGCTTCCCGATACCCTTCAAGTTGGTATTTCTACCAATGTTTTCCCTCGTTGGCTTCTAAGCTTTGATGTCCTTTGGAGTGGTTGGTCGGCTTACGATAAGTTGCACTATGAGTTCCAGTACTTACCCTATTTGGGAACCTCTGGCTCTCGAGATCAGTTAAAAAACTGGCACGATGTAGTGGCCTTTCGATTGGGGGCGGAATACCAGGTCGATGCCCATTGGCACTTACGCTTTGGTTATGTGTACGACCCGTCTCCCATAGACGATAATACTCGAGGGCCTGAATTACCCACTAATGATCGTCAGCTCTTTAATCTCGGTTTGGGGTATCAAAAGGACTCGTTCCGGGTGGACGCTTCTTATACCTTCCTATTAATGCAAGATACGCATCCTGCTCCTGTGGGTTCAGCGGCTAACCAATCAGGCCTAGTGGGTACGTATCAAGGCGATGTACATATTTTGGGCCTTGATTTTGCCTGGAGGTTTTAAATATATGGCCAAAACGCTGGAAATCATCCGGGACCACCGGGGGATTGTTACCATCCCGGAGATGTTGGCGCGGTCAGCCAGAGATTTCGGCCCGCGCCGCGCCCTTTCCGTATTTCGAGATGGTGCCTACCAGCATATAACCTTTGAAGAGCTGTGGAATAGGGCTGTGCTCTTGGCCAAGGCCCTAAAGGCCTTGGGGGTAGGGCGGGGTGATCGTTGTGCTATCCTCGGGCCTAATTCACCTGAATGGGCGCAGGCCTTCCTGGGCGTGGCTACTGCTGGGGCCACTTGTGTGCCTATAGACTCCCTCTTAAAACCCTACGAGTTCCGACATATACTGGAAGAGGCCAAAGTAAAAGTAATCTTTGTGGCCAAACGGTTTCTGGACACCATCCTCGAAATAGACGAGGACTATCACTTCAAGAAAATCATTCTCCTAGAAGATCTAAAAGTTGAGGGGCTTTCTGAAAATGTAGCCCCTTTTTATTCCTTTTTGGCCGAGGGGAAAAGGGTAAAAGATGTTCCCAGCCCCCCTGGTTTAGATGATATTGCCTCTCTCATTTATACCTCAGGCACTACAGGTAAGGCCAAAGGGGTAATGCTCACCCACAGAAACATCATTTCAGATGTGGCGGTGATCTACCAGAGTGTAGATTTTGGTCTTCAAGATCGTGTGCTCTTAGTACTGCCCATGCACCATACTTTTGCGTGTACCGCGAGCTTTCTATTACCCCTTTACGCCGGGGCCCAGGTCACTTTTGCCCGCAGCCTAAAATCTCGTGATATTATTGCTGATTTAAAGGCCTCACGCACCACTGTCATGCTTGGAGTGCCCTTACTGTTTCAAAAGATATACGAAGGGATTATGCGGGCGGTGAACAAGGCCCCCCTCTCCCAAAGGACTTTGCTTAAGGGCTTTTTTAAAATGGTAGAGATGGCCTCTCGAGCCGGCAAGGAAGAAGAGCTAGCCAAAGTCCTGTTTGCCAAATTGCGCGAAAAGGCCGGTTTTGGTCACCTACGTTTCTTTGTCTCTGGGGGAGCTCCTCTGCCTCCTCTGCTATCCCAAAACTTTCGTAAAATCGGCATCAAGATCATCCAGGGTTATGGCCTCACCGAAGCGAGTCCGGTGCTTACCCTTAACCCCCCTGAGGCCCCACGAGACGGCAGTATAGGTTTGCCCTTGCCTGGGGTAGAGGTAAAGATCGTTGATCCCAACAGGGAAGGGGTGGGGGATCTTTGTTTTCGGGGCCCTATGATCATGAAGGGCTATTTTGAAAATCCCACCGCCACTAGTAAAATCATCGACGAGGAGGGCTTTTTACACACCGGCGATCTGGGTTATCAAGATGAAAATGGCTACTTGTATATATGTGGCCGCGCTAAAAACCTCATCGTTACCCCTGCGGGTAAAAACGTCTACCCCGAAGAAGTAGAGTTTGCCATAAACCGGAGCCCCTTTGTCTTAGAAAGCATGGTTTATGGCATACCTACCCAGAGGGGCGGAGAAGAGGTAGCCGCGGTAATCGTCCCTGATTACGAGGCCATAGATCGTCATTTTGGTAAACATCTGTCAGAAGAAGATGTGCGGGAGATTATTGCTAAAGAACTGCGTAAGTCCATGAAAAAAGTAGCCGATTATAAGCGGGTAAAACGCTTTGTGATTTGGGATGAAGAGTTACCCAAGACCTCTACCAGGAAGATTAAGCGCCATCTGGTTTTACCTACCCTCCTAGGCCTTTAGGGCTTATACTTCTAATTCATGTTGATGTCTTGGTTTTTCCTTTTGGGAGGCAGCCTTTTGCTATATGCCGGTGGGGAGTTTCTGGTGCGTAATGCCAGCAAATTGGCCTTTATCCTGGGGTGGTCTCCCCTCCTTTTGGGCCTTACCGTAGTGGCTTTTGGTACTTCGGCCCCGGAACTGGCTTCCACTTTAGCGGCGGCCTTAAAAGGGCGCAGTGTCGTGGCCCTGGGTAACGTAGTGGGCTCAAATATCGCCAATGTAAGCCTTGTCTTGGGTCTAGCCGCCCTAATTTCTCCCCTGTACCCCTCAAAGCGTTCTTTGGGGCAGGAGATCCCCTTTATGGTGGTCTTGGGGCTCTTGTTATTGTATCTGGCTTCAGATGGCCATCTCGGTCGTAAAGAAGCCCTTTTGCTTTTGTCCTTGTTGCTGCTTTACGTGTTTTTCTTGTTCAGGCGCGTTTCTGACGCCTCTGAATGGTCTCCTAAGGGGACCTCTGCCTCGATCCAGATACCGGTGTTATTGATCCGGGGGGCTGGCCTTTTGGTGGGTATATTCTTGCTCTCTCTAGGAGCAGATATCCTGGTTGAAGGGGCCGTGCGGTTGGCCAAGCACTTTGGTCTGTCGCCGAGAGTCATAGGCTTGACCTTAGTGGCCCTAGGTACCAGCCTGCCTGAGTTGGCCGGTACCTTAGTGGCTGCCTACCGCCGAGAGAGTAATTTGATTTTGGGTAATCTCATTGGTTCAAATATAATGAATATCTTGGCGGTGTTGGGGGTCACCATTATGGTGCGTCCCCTTTCTTTTTATGCCAGACCAGTGATGATAGACCTCTTCATTATGATCGCTTTTTCCCTCGTGGCGGGTCTTTTCCTGATAAAAGGCCTAGGTCGGGTCAAAGGCTTGCTCCTCCTTGGGGCCTATTGGGGCTATATTTACCTTATTTTGCGTTACTGAGGCAGGAAACTCCAGACGGTGTGGGTATCGATTTGGTGAAACATGAATAAATCAAAGGAGAGGTGTAACAAGATTATAAGCAAAAGGGCCCAGGGGCCTAAAGGGCGTCCCTTGGGGGAGCCCCTTTCCCACGTTTTTCCTCCCCGGAAAAAGGCCAAAAAAGAGACCATTACGTAACATTCCACGGCAAAAGGAGGAAAGCCCAAGAATCCCAGGATGGGCATCTCAAAAAGTTTTATTTGGCCCACAAAAGGTACTGTGTAGATCCACTTACTGGTGGCCCAAAAATTCCAAAACTCCCATAGAAAACCGCATATCAAGCCAGAGGTAAGTAATAAATAAAATTTGCGCCGAGAGCCTCCTTCCCACTCTCGTAGGAGAGAAGGTCCCCTTAGGGCGTGGTTTATAGGTTCAAGTAAAAACACAAAGCTTCCCCAAACCAAGGGGAAGAAATAGCGGGGATAGGTCACGGGTAATAAAAGAGATAAGATACCCAGTAGGGTAAGCCAGGGATAAAGCCTTTGGGCAGAGGATAAAGGTTTGGTGTGTTCTTGAGAGAAGACCCCGTAGGCCCATAAAAGTTCGTAGGTCTCAAAAAGGCCCGGTAAGACCGTACCAAAAGATAAAAAATAGCCCAACCACCGCAAAGGCAAGGAAGGGATAATATTAATGTAGTGCCAGTTTTTTAAGTAGAGGTTAAACCACTCAAATATGAGCCATAGAAAAGTCGACCAGGGTATGAGCCATAAGAATTCCTTGGTACGGTTTATGATGAGGGAGTTGCCGGTTTTGCGGTGGACTAGCCAGTCCACAAAGAATATATAAGGCCACCACGCAAATAGATAAAACCAGCGGCCAATGAAAGGTGAGCCCTTAAAGAGCAGGCCTTCAAAAAACAGGAGGAAAAAGAGGGCTAACAAGCCGTAATATTTTATGATTATGCGGGCCATTTTATTTGACAATGATCAAATTTATTCCTCGGGGTTTGCGCAACACATTAATTGTAACATCGTTTCCGTGATTTACTAAATCAAAGTCTAGTTCATATCCTTCCACGTTCAAGTTTCTGATCTTCAAGACCTTTAAAAAGCCGGGTAGAGAGGGGTGTCTAAAATAGAGACTATGGTCTTTAAATTCGAGCCCCAAGCAGGCTTCCAGGAACCAAAATACGGCTCCTGCGGCCCAGGCTTGGGGATTGCAAGCCACAGGATAAGGGGTGGGCCCCTGTCCGGGACGACGGCTAAATCCACAAAATAGTTCTGGTAAACGATGGAGATGGAAGTAGACACTGGCTTCAAATATGACCCGCAGGAGGCGATTTAGGTGTTTTTTAAACCTATACTTACCAAGCCCCTGCGCTAAAAAGGCGTTATCGTGAGGCCAAATAGAACCATTGTGGTAAGAGACCGGGTTGTAGCGTACTTCTAGCGAAGATAGTGTTCTTACACCCCATCCGGAAAACATATGGGGTTCGAAAAGGGTTTGGATCACTTGAGCGGCTATTTCTTTAGGAGCCAGACCACTCCAGAGTACGTGTCCAGCATTAGAGGTACGCACTAGACAAGGGTGTTTGTCTCCATCCAGGGCCAGGGCAAAGGTTTTGAGCTCCGGGGACCAAAAGTGTTTTATGATACGCTCTTTAAGATTTTGGGCCTTATGGAGAAATAGCTCGGCCAGGTCTTGACGGCCTAAAAAAGAGGCCATAAAAGCTAGCTGCATATAGGCTTGATACGCGTAGGCTTGTACTTCAACCAAGGCGATAGGGCCTTGGGCCAGATGCCCGTCGGCGTGAAAGACACTATCGTGGGAGTCTTTCCAGCCCTTATTCGTAAGTCCTTCCTGGGAAGGCAGGTATTCTAAAAAACCGTCCCTATCGGCATCTCCGTATTTTTCCATCCACTGCCAGGCCATCTCAATATGGGGCCAAAGCTCTCGAATAAGGTCGAGGTCTCTCGTACGGGCTAAATAGGCCCCGGCCAAGACGATAAAAAGGGGGGTAGCGTCAATTGTGCCGTAATAGCGGCCAAAGGGTATTTCGCCGGTATTGGCCAGTTCGCCAAAACGTATTTCATGGATGATCTTTCCTGGTTCGGCATCAAGGTCTGGTTCTAAAGAAGTGGCCTGGGTGGCGGCCAAAAACCGTAAGACCCCTTGGGCTATATGGGGATTTATCCACAGACACTCCAGGGCCGTTATTAGGCCGTCGCGGCCAAAAACGGTACTGAACCACGGTATTCCAGCATAAGGATAAAGTCCGTAAGGAGTTTGGGTGAGAAGCAAGAAGATGTCGTTTAGGGAGCGTTCTAACCAGGCGTCAAACTGGGGGTTAGAAGACCGGATAAGGCATGTCTGCCGGCGTAACGCGCGGTATTTTTGCCTGGTACGGGAAAAGGCCCTGGAAAAAGATACGTGCAAGCTCTGGCCGTCTACGAGACACTCCACGGTGATGAAGATGAGCGTTTTTTGTTTGGGAGCAAGTCCTACAAAAAAAAGGGCTGATTTGTGGTCCAATTGGTCCGGCCGAGGTGAGAAAAATATCCTTGTTTCGCGGCTAATTCCATCAAGACCCAAATAGCGGAGCTGAACTTCTTCTTTAGAGACCAAAGGGGGTAATAGATGGCCCCGGTGTTTACGTTTTAGACCACGTACCTCGAAGATGTCTCGAAAATCAGCCTCAAAAAGGAGGGTCAGCGGCAGTTTGGTGGGATAAGGAGAAAAATTTTCGATCCTTATGGCTTCGAAATAAACGCCTTTGTAGAGAAATTTCTGTCGTAAAAGATGAATGCTTCCTCGGGGTAAGAATTTTTGTTGATCCAAAAGTATATCTGGATTGGTCAAATCCGCCGTGGCTAGCAAGCCGTCTTTGGAAGGGGAGGAATTCAAGACAAAGGGTTTGGTATTGCAGAATAACAATTCTAGACGCGAGAGGAAGCGGGTGCCTAGGTGATAAAGACCCTGTTCGCCAAGCCCCCGGGGAATGATATCCCCACAGGGATCAAATAGGGCAAAGCTGTCTCCGTTTTTCAGGGTGAGGGCCTCTTTTGTTAGACCTGAGGAAGTAGCCAAAATATAAAATTTTTGGGGTTGAGGCCCTCGTGTATCCATTAAGCCACCTTGAGGAGGGGTTTTTCTCGGGTAACCAGGTCTTGATAAAGGCGTAAATAGTCTTGAGCCATCCGTTTGGCAGTAAAGCGCCGTTCAAAGGCCTTACGACAAAGGATACGGTTTAGGTCTTTGACCTTTTCTACGGCCTTAACCGCCTCATCCATGCTGTTTACGATAAAACCATTTATGCCCTCTTCGATGATCTCTGGTACTGAACCACAGCGCCAAGCAATAACAGGAGTACCACAGGCCATAGCCTCTATCATGACAAGCCCAAAGGGCTCTGGCCAATCAATGGGAAACAAGAGGGCATAGGCCTTACCCAGGAATTCGTTTTTTTCCTGGTCTCCAATCTCGCCGATGAACTCTACCCAAGGACTCTTAAGGAGAGGTTTTATAACCTGTTGATAATAGTCCTTATCAGCCTGGTCTATCTTAACGGCGATGAGGAGTTTGAGGCCTACGCGTTCGGCAATTTTTATGGCCCTATCTGGACGTTTTTCTGGAGAAATACGCCCTAAGAAGGCGAGATAGTCTCCATGACGGGCGTAAAAGCGATAAAGGTCTTCGGGGAGACCATGATATACCGTACCAACCCAATGGACAAAAGGAAGCGGCCGACGCTGGGCATCTGAAATAGATACCAAAGGCATTTCTTTAAATTCTTGGTAAAGGGGGATAAAGTCAGCAAGGTCGAGGCGACCATGTAGGGTGGTAAGGTGAGGAGTCTTTAACCTGCGCATCAAGGGAAAGTGGATATAATCCAGGTGAAAATGTATAATATCAAAATCGTCTCCCCTTTGGGCTACCTTTTCGAGCATCAATATGTGGTGTGCCAGGCGATCTTTACAATTTTTGTCCAGCCTTAGAGATCTCGGGGCACACGGTATGAGACGAGCAGAGGTGTGGGAATCGGCTGAGGCAAAAAGGGTTACTTCATGCCCCATCTTTACTAATTCTTCCGTCAGATAGTGGACAATGCGCTCTGTCCCTCCATAACCTTTTGGGGGTACACTTTCATGTAAAGGGGCTACCTGGGCAATACGCATCTTTCCCCTCCTTACCCGCAATATAGGGAAAAGATATCGATTGCTACCAACCAAAAAATAAAAATGGCCTTCTCCAGGTCAAGAGGGGGTAGTCCGCATTTAATTCATGTTTAATTCTTTCATCTTCCGCCACAAAGTAGTTCGTGAGATACCCAGTATTTTGGCCGTTTCTTTTTGATTAAAACCGGTGAGGTAGAGGATGCTTCGGATGTATTGTTTTTCGTACTCTTTGAGGGGTAAAAATTTGGTCTCTTCTTGCCCTTTACCCATTAATTTCAGGTCTGGGGGGAGGTCGTCAGTATCAAGGATCTTTTTGTCGCACAGGGCCACAGCTTGTTCGATGATATTTTCTAATTCGCGGACGTTACCAGGAAAGGGATAGTTTAATAAGACCTTCATAAAAGAGGGGGAGACTTTGTGGACTTCTTTTTTGAATTTTTGGTTATATTTGTCCAAGAAATGGAGGATGAGGGAGGGGATATCTTCCTTTCGTTCTCTGAGAGCCGGTACTTTTATGTTTACCACGTTTAAACGGTAATAGAGGTCTTCTCTAAATTGACCGCTTTCTACCATTTTGCGCAGGTTACGATTAGTAGCGGCAATAATGCGGACATCAATGGCCACTGGTTTGGTGCCGCCAAGACGATAAAATTGGCGTTCTTGGAGCACACGTAATAGTTTGACTTGTAAAGAAGGAGGGCATTCCCCTACTTCGTCTAGAAAGAGAGTGCCGGAATTGGCGGCCTCCAGCAGGCCAATCCTTTTGCTTAACGCGCCGGTGAAGGCCTCTTTTTCATGGCCAAACAGTTCATTAGCCGCTAATTCTTCGTTTAAAGCCCCGCAATTGAAGGCCACAAAGGGGTTGTCTTTCCTGAGGCTTAGCTGGTGAATGGCCCTGGCGATAAGTTCCTTTCCTGTCCCTGATTCTCCTTCAATGAGCACATTACAATCCAGGGGAGCAATCTTAAAGATTGTATCAAAGAGTTCCTGCATGACCGGGCTATCACCGATGAGCCCGGCAAAACAGTGACGCTGCCTTAGTTTTAATTTTTCTCTGCAGATTTCTACCCCTGGGTTTTCTTCCAAGGCCCGTTGAATAATCTCTTCTAAGTCTTTTAGGCTGAAAGGTTTGGGCAAATAGTAATAGGCACCACGTTTGGTGGCTTCTACCGCCCCAGGAATAGAGGCATACCCGGTAATAAGGATGACCGGCAAGGCCGCACAAATATGGCGCAATTCTTCTAAGAGGACCAACCCGTCTATGTCTTCCAAACGGATGTCACTGATTACCAGGTCACAAAGGTTCTCTTCTATAAAGCGTAAGCCCGTTAGCCCTTTGGTAAAGGTATGAACTTCATAGCCCCGCTTGGATAAGGCCGTCTCCAGCCTCTTACAAGTGATCTTATCGTCGTCAATGATTACTATGCGGGTGGTTTCATTTTCTGTGGACATCCGCTAGGCGTTCCTCCTCGGCTTGTGTAGCGGTAATTTTATTCGGAAAATAGAACCTTTACCAGGTTTGCTCTCTACCTCTATGTCCCCTTGATGCTTTTTTATGATACTATAAGATACCGAAAGTCCCAAACCCGTACCCCCTTCTTTAGTGGTAAAAAAGGGTTCAAAGATCTTGTTTTGGATCTCTTGGGGTATCCCTGGACCGGTATCAGAGATTTCTACCACGGCCCAATCCCCCTCTTGGTAAGTCCTTATGCCAAGCTTTCCCCCCTTTTCCATTGCTTGTATGGCATTTACTAAAATATTTATAAGGACTTGTTGGAGCTGATTAAAATTCCCTTTTATGGTGATATCATCTTTTGATAATTCTACTTTTGTTTCTATTCCTTTAGTGCGTGCTTGATTAGCCACTATTTTGTAGCTGTCTTTTGCTAGTTTATTTAAACTTAACTTTTCAAAAGGTATGTCTTTTTTATCTCTTGCAAATTCTAATAGATGGGCAACTATTTCTCTAGCTCTTTCTCCTTCGTGATATATGTCGTAAAGCATTTCTAGTAATTCTTCCTTTGACAGTTCATCAAATGATTCCATTATGACTTCTATAGTTAGAAATATATTGTTTAGAGGGTTATTTATTTCGTGTGCTATCCCTGATATAGTTGTTCCTATAGCAGCCATCTTTGTGGCCTGAATTAACTCTTTCTGTTTTGCGTTCAGTGCATCTAACATTTCGTTTATTGCGTCTATTAGTTGGTCATATTCTTTATATCTAAAAAATAATTTTCTATATCTAGGTATATGATTTAGGTGTCCTTCAGATATTTCATGGGCATAATAAGCTAGATGTTCTATAGGATCGATTATCCATCTAGCAAAAATGTAAGCCGTAGCAGGTACTATTAGTAGAACTCCCATAAATATTATTAATGGTATTATGGAATATATTTTTATGTCTTTATTTATCTTTTTAGTGATATTTTCTCTTATTTTCCCAAAAAATATTGTTATTTTGTGTCCTTTATCTCTAATTTCTTTTGCCAGTTTCGGATCTATTTTTCCATTGCTCTCCAGCATTTTTTCTAATGTTGTTTTATATTCAATTATTAAGTTATATAAGTTGCTAAATTCTTTTCTTATATTTAGTTTGCTTATTAGTCTTTCATCTATTTGTAGCTCTGTTTCTAGCTTTTCTACGTAATTTAATGCGTAAATTAGGTCTTCTTTATTATGATACAATAAATATGTTTTTTCGTATCTACGCACTTCTAAAATCTCTCTATCTATATTTTCAAACTGTATCCAGAAATATACTTTTTGGTCGATTTTGTGAATACAGATATAATTGATAAGGGTAATTGCCAGTAAAATAAGAGTGTATATGCTAACAGCAACATATATAATATTTTTTATTTCGGTGGGATAGCGCCTTTTCCTTCTTTTAGTGTTCTGCAATAGAATAGTCCTCCTCCAAAAATGCCTTTACATATTTCTTTATAGCCTCTTCATCAGTGGCAGCCATATCCATTTGACGGACATAAGCAAGCAGTCTACCTACCTGATTTAAGGCCTGCTCTGTTTCTTCTTTATTGAGCCCTCTTATTACCGCGGTTATACGATCGGCTTTTATGGTGATACGGAATCCCAAATGTTCCAGTATCTGTTTCATGATGACCAACCGTCTAAGTCTCCCCTCTATACCGGCCCCACCTCCCTGAAATCGCAGGGCTACATAATTGCTGGCGGTACTTTTCGGGCTACACAGGGAGTCTACTACGGCAAAGTGATAGGCAAGATGGCTATGAAAATTAAGGTATTCTCTGGAAATCAAGGCAAAGGCCTTCCCGGAGAGATCTTTATTACGTACAAAGGAGCGCGATACCACAGAGACAAAGCTACCCAATTCAAAGGGCACTGAACCAGCCCAGCGAACTCCCGGGTGGGTCATGCCCTGCCACAGGGCCAAAAAAGGTATACTGCACACATCTTCTATAGAGATACGCTTTTTAAAGGTGGCTTGCGGTACAAGCCCTCCTCCTAGATCTATAAGGTAAAAGATCATAGGTACCAGGGGAGAGCTCAAGATATGGGCTATATTTTCGTGTTTTTCAGCCGGCCAGAGGAACATTTCTCTGACAGATACCTCGTGTATAAACCGCACCAGATCATGAATAGTGCGTATTCGTTTGGGATCAAAAATTCCCTCTTCTGGTATCTCGGTAAGGGTAAGGGGGAGAATGTATTCCAGCACACGCCAGAGGGTATTATCGCCCGGAGTAGCCGTTTTGCTCTCTATTAAAAGTCCCCTTCGGGCCTTTAGGATATCTTCTCTTTTCCCTAAATAAAGGTTGCCTTCAAAAGCGTCTAAGGTGACGATCTGTCCCGAAGGCAGTTCTTGCGGAGAAAGGTCTTTTGTGATTATTGCTGGGACCCGAAACTCACGTAAAACTGTGGCCAAATGAGTCATACTGCTCCCTTTTAAGGCAATGAGACCTTTTAGATTAGGCACAATCTGGGCCAACTCGGGATCCATGTTGGGGGCTACCAAGATCACTTTTGAAGGCACTTTTTTTAGGTCGGAAAGGTCTTTTAGCCAGTAAAGCGGACCGATTGCCACTCCGGGACTTACCGGAGCCCCCTTTTTAAAGGGGGCTTTTCCGATTTTATGGAGGCCTTTTTTGAGCGACAATAGGGATAGGGGACGTGTCTGCAGGAGAAAAAGCCATCCCCTTTCGTCAATACTCCATTCTATGTCTTGAGGGCCTCGAAAATGTTCCTCAAGGAGGATGCCCATTTGGTGTAATCGGGAAAGGTCTTGGGGTTTTAAACATGGTCTCTCTTGCCATTCTAGGGGGACAGATTCTTTCTTTAGCCCCCCCTTGGGATCTGCTACTACCTGTATCAGTTTTCGGGAAATCTTTTCTTCTTTGAGTTTGCCGCTTTGGTGGTCTAATATAAAGATATCTGGTTGTAGGTCTCCCCCTACCGCCAAGGCCCCTAGGCCCCATACCGCAGATATAAGCATTTCTGCTGCCTTAGGGTTATTGGGGTTTAGGGAGTAAAGCACTCCTGAAGTGCGAGCCGGGACCATCTCTAAAATGAGGACCCCCATAGCTATTTCAAGGCGGTGAAGGTCTTTGGCGAGGCGATAAAAAAGGGCCCTTTCTTCGTACAGGCTGGCCACCACTTTTAAATAGGCCTTGGGTACTTCTTCTAAAGGGACGTTTAATACCGATAGAAATTGTCCAGCAAACGAAAGGGCACTATCTTCACCTAGGGCACTGGAGCGGACGGCCCAAAAGGGTGCCCCTATGCCCTGGAGTTTAGTAAGGAGTTCTTCTTCAAACCCCCGGGGCAGCCGCGCGTTTAGGATTTTGTGGCGAATCTCACGTGATATTTCCCGCACACGCTGCGGGTTTTGGAGGTTTAACTGGGCAAGGCTCTGTTTGATGAAGTTTTCCAGCCCGTTTTCGCGCATTAGGGCTCGAAAACACTGTACGGAAACAGCAACTCCTCGGGGTGTTGAAAGGCCTAGGGCATTGTGGGCCTCCGCAAGATTGGCTGCTTTATTACCTACTAAATACGCGTCTTTCTGATGCAATGAAGAAAGATCCAATACATAAAGATGTTCTGGGGTCTTGGCAAGAGGTTCTAACTCTTTATGTATTTCCTCCTGTAACCTTTCGTAGACCTGGAAAAGCCAAGAATAACGGCCCTCCGTCAGATCGTTAAGCCCCTGAATGAGGGCTAAGGTATGTTTTAAAAGACCTTCTATTTGACCTACTATTTGGGCATGCTCTTTAGGAGAGATAGAATGCTGGCTCAGATCAGCCATAATTTCTAAAACACTATCGTTTTCTTTTATGAGCTGGCGAAATACACTGTAACGTTTTTTCAGGGAGGAATTGCCTAATAATATTTGGTTTACAAAGTGGGTATCAGGGGAGTCTTCTTCAGCGCTTATAAAAGACTTTATCTTCCGGCAAATTTCCCATACTTTTTTCCAAGACATAAGGATCCATTAAGAAGTTTTATCTTCATTTTTGATGTTTTCTATGGCCCTCAAAACAGCATTTTTGAGATCATCTAGCCGAAAAGGCTTGGGTATAAAGTCAAATACCCCTTCCTGAAGGGCGCGTCGGGCGTTATGGGCGTCGGCATAGCCCGTAATAATAATGACTTTTGCCCTGGGATTCTTGCGTTTGGCCTTTTCGAAGACCTCAAACCCGTCTATGTCCATCTTGAGGTCTGTAACTACTACGTCAAAGGGTTCTGTGTCTAACGCTTCTAGGGCCTTTTTCCCGCTGGTGTATACCAGGACATCGTAACCCATCTTTTTAAAGACCAGATTTAAGCGCTTTCCCACAATGGGTTCGTCGTCAATAACCATGATCCTATATTTGTGCGACATCGTTCCTCCTAGGCCTGCATTAAGTTATATTTGCCAGAAATAAAGCGCTTGAAGGCCTCTTCTACTACTAAATCGTCTTTCATCAAAACGTCTAGCTGACGTGTAAAACCAATTAGACGACCAATCATGCGTAACAAATGTTCAACCTCTTCTACTGGAATATTGGCAAGCCTGGCTACTAAGAGATCCCCTTTGGTAACCACATTAAAGTCATAGTAGGAGAGAATTTTTTCGATTAAACGTATGCGACGCCCCCGTTTGGTAAGATCTGCTGCCCCGCCTATAAAACGAAAATAAATATGATTTTCTCTGACATTTGGGGAACAATAAGTATCTAAAATGTTGAAGTGATAGCCAAACCGCAGGCTTAAGTTCAGATAATACGTAGAGATAACCGCTATGTTTTCTCCTATATATTTAGGGGTTAGATCAGGAGTTTTTATCATACTAGAAATGAAATCTTTAACGTGCATCTGAACAGCACTGGTCTGCCATACCCCAGGTTCAAGCATGCCTGATAATACGGCCTTAAAGGGTATGCTTTCTAAATCTTCAAAGGTAATATGGTCTTTGTTAGCGGCTTCGGCCTTAATGCCTCCTCCTAAGTCAATCACTAGGATCCCTGTAGGAATAGGTAGATCCAGTTTTTTGGTGATATGCTTGTCAAGTAAGGTTTGTGGGTCTTTGCCTAGATTTACTAGCTCCTGGACGGCTTTTTCGTGACAGAAACGCAACAGGTCGTGAAAACTTCGACACGATTCCGGGCGAAACTCTTTGACCAAGGGATCTACTAAGTGGAGGGGAGAGACCAAATGGATTATCTTGCGTAGTAGACGAAACTCTTTTGTTTCGGCCAAATCTAATTGGGAAGCGGCCTGGTATTTTAAGAGTTCTTCTACTTTGCCTCGATAAATCCGGTTATCATCGGCGTCTACGGTAATCATTTCGCCAGGGGTGACCCTTTTGGTAATATCCCCCATACCCACAATGGCCGGTACGCGGAATTCGCGACAAAGGGTAGCCATATGGCTAGTGGGAGATCCTATATCGGTGAGTATAGCTGCTGCTTTAGGCATGATACGTACAAAATGGGAGGAATCTCTAGGGGCTACCAATACTGCTCCTTCTGGGAAATGGTCCAATTCGTTGAGATTTTGCAATACAAACACAGGGCCTGCGGCCACCCCTCCCTGGGCCACACGACCTTTTTTTTCCGCGATTATTTCGTATTTTTGTCTTATCGTTGGTAAGACGTCTATTTCTATAGATTTTCCCGGCAGCGATAAGGGTCTACTCTGCACTAGGTAGAGCCAGCCTTTGGCGTCGACTACCCATTCTATGTCTTGGGGGCGTTTGAAATAGCGCTCTAAAGAGAGTCCCATTTTGGCCAGGGCCCGGATTTCGTCATCGGTGAGGCAGGGCTTTTTACGGAGGTTCTGAGGCACTTCGGCTTCCATAATGCCTTTTGCCCCGGGTATGTAGCAATGGGTCTTTTCTACCACTTCTTTTTCTACAATATGATTAGGGTCTGTCCGAGAGACCACAAAGCGGTCCACAGGGAAACGACCTTCTACTACCGCTACCCCCAGGCCCCAATTAGCGGTAATAAGTATGGTATCTAGATCGGGGTCCTGCGGATTAACCGTAAAGAGGACCCCGCTGGTACGGGCTTCTACTAGCTCCAGACACCCTGCGGCCATGGCCATATCTAGCAAATGGGTGCCAAAACGGCGGGCGTAGCTGAGGGCTCGGGGGCCAAAAAGACTTGCTATTACCCTTTGGTAGGCCGTAACAAGGGCGTCAAACTCTGGAGGGACGTTTACCACCGTCTCGAACTGGCCTGCGAAAGAAAGTTCTTGGTCTTCTTCTTGGGCACTAGAGCGTACCACCAAGGGGCGTTGCCCACATTTGTCACGGTACTTCGCCAAGGCCTCCTCTATGGCCTTGGTCAATTCAGGGCTGAGTTTGCCTGCTAAGATGCGCTTTTCTAGTTCTTTGCGTTGCTCCTCCCCAGAGGAATCTTCCCTCTCTAGAGATTCCTTAAGTCTCTCCACAAGCTCTTCTAGGGCGTTAAAACGCATATAGTCCCTAAAGGCCGTAGAGGTAAGCACAAAACCATAGGGAATGGTAAGACCCAAGTGGCGTTTTATTTCGGCCAAGTGGGCCATTTTGCCCCCTACCAGGTCAATATCCTCTGGTCCTACTTCCTCTAAGGTGACCACCAAGGGGCCAGGCTTTTCTTTGCCCTCCACCAGGGCCTGTAAATGCGCGTTTATTTGGTCATAAATCTGGTAGAGTTTTTCGTAACGGTTTTGGCAGAGGAGATTTAAATTGTGGATGGAACGAAATACGGCTTCGGAAAGCTCGTCGGTGACTTGGCGGATATAGGCCATATCAAATATATAGTCTCCACTTAACTTTTCGCCCATATCCGCCATAATCTCCAAAGCACGGGTGTTGGCGTCTATTACATCTCGAAAACGGGCAAAAATAGTGCGTAGAGAACGTCTCTCTCTACTTGCCTGCTTGGAGCGAAACAGTTTGTTTAGTTTTTCTAAGATACCCATGGTAAAATTTTTGGGGGGGCTAAGCCCCCCTTCTTTTAGTGTTTACCCTTGCTTCCGAACACTAAACCCACTCCCACACCGGCTATGATAGCTATTACAATAGAAATAATGCCGTAAAGGGCGGGTTTTTCAAAGGCTAATTGGGTGATTTTCTTGAGCAACCCCACTTTTTCTACCCGAATGACCTTGGTGCAAGTACCTATAACCCGGTCATTCTGTATGGCGTACACAGTGGCCGTATACACTCCAGGTACCGCCTGATAGGGCCAATGCATGTCGAAAAGGTAACGAGACCCAGAACCTTCTTTTTCTACTTTAATTGCATTAAACTTTTCTCTATAAAGCTTTAAATTTTCTTTAAACTTAATGAATTCTTTGATCCACTTTTCACGTTCGCTTTGCGGAACTCCTTCTACATGTACCTCGTGGAATAAGGCTGCATAACCGATATCATATTGTTCCTGTTCTGACTTATCCAGGATCTCATCCAAGGGTTTGTTGGAAAAGACCATAAATACCTTGGGTACTGGTTCAAAGGTAATTTCACCTACGTTCATCCAGAAAAGGCCTTTTACTTTACCCTTGCGGCGCAAGGTAAGTTTTTCTGCTTCGTCTTTTATGATGACCACGTAATCACAGACTTGGTCCGCATGGCCAGATATCTTTAACTCTGCCCCGTTATAAAAGAAGTGTATGGGGATGTAGTTGGGACTTACTTCACAAGTGACCATAGCCAAGGCCTTAGGCCCCCAAAGGAGTAAAAATAATCCTATTATGCCTGCTAAAAGAGTTGTGTATCGCATATTAGTGTCCTCCTTTGTAGGAAAGTAATATGTGAGGTTGCATTACCAGACTGAGCAACATCTTTACGGTGACCGCCAGGACGATGATGGCCAGGAGAATTTTAAGCTGGTCACCCTTAAGGCGTCTGCCCAATATAGCGCCAATTTGAGCGCCAAAAGTAGAGCCCAATAAGAGGAGAATGGCCAGGATAAAATCCACGGTATGGTTGGCGTAGGCCTGTAAAAAGGTAACCTCTGTGCAGGTAAACATGATTTGGAAAAGGCTTGTGCCCACCACCACGTGCATGGGCATGCGTAAGAGATAGAGCATCACGGGGACCATGAGAAAACCGCCACCTACACCCATGATAGCGGCTAGAATACCCACTAACATGCCCAAGGCTATGGGGACGATTACCGAATGAGACACACCAGACTTTTCAAAATAGATTTGAAAAGGCAGGGCACCGATTAGGGCCCGCTTTTTCCCAGGGTTGGCGTGCCCGGGGTTTGCTCCTACCTCTACGGCTACGGGATTACCTTGTTGGCTCTTGCTCTTTTTGAGGGCCATGAGACTTTCAATAAACATGAAGCCCCCTACAAGGCCGAGCATTATCACGTAGGTGATCTTGATAAGAAAGTTGGCATTACCCATGGCGCGCAGCACCTTGATGATATGGACTCCTAAGGCACCACCAGTGAATCCGCCAATGAGCAATAGGAGTCCCATCTTGAAATCCACATTACCAAGGCGCCAGTGGGCAATGGTGCCTGAAGATGAGGCCGCTACTATCTGGTTGGCGTCGGTGGCGGCGGCTACGGTTGGCGGAATGCCAATCATGATCAATAGAGGTGTCATTAAAAAACCTCCCCCTACACCAAAAAGACCCGAGAGTAACCCCACCATTAAACCTAGGCCTACAATTAGAAGAATGTTTACACTAGTTAAGGCAATGGGTAGGTAAAGATGCATAACAAACCTCCTGAATTTTTATTCTTCAAAAAATCTTTCTATGTCTCCTAAAGAAACTTTGTCTCGAGGTTGTGAGACAATCAGGGATTGCAGGTGCGGATAGGACCAATCAGCCTCATACAATAGTTTGGTTTCTATTTTGGACAGCCAGTTTTCAATAGCCCGTGCTTCCTCTTGATCGCGTACAGCAACTACAACTTGAGGGGTATTCTTGCGCTTGAGCAAATCTATGAGGGCACTTTCCAGGTTTTGCTCTTCGGTCAGGTAGATCTTTAACTCTATTCCCTCGGTTTCCGCCTTGCTTCGCAACTTAGCAAATAGCTTGCTTACCTCTGGAGAAGGATCCCCGTCAAAGTCTAGAAGGGCGTATACGTTTCCCGCTTCACGTTTGGCCAATTGTAAGGCGCAAAAGCCACCCCATAGGATCAGCGAAGGCTCTAACAATACTAGGACTATGTCTTTGACCATGGACTCCGTGCTCCTCCACTGGATTATTAAGTTTTGGTTAAACTGGTATAGCAATAAGTATTCCTGATATTTTTCTACGATAAAATCGAATGTTATCTCAAAGAGGAAATTTAAAACAGAACCGTGTTTAGAAATGAAACCAAAGTATTTCTTGAAGGGGGCCACGTGTGTTCCAAAATGAAAATCGTCTTAGTCCGTTGACATGTAAGTGAAAAATAAAAATTTAAGTCCAAAAGGGTCCTGGTCGAAAATCCACAAGTAGCAGGCCTTTTAAAAAAGAATTTTTTGTCACTTAAAATGATGCTCTCAAAGGCGGGGTGTGTTCAAAAATGAAAAAACATCCCCAAGGAGGTATTATGGTATATTAAAAGGCATGCTTCTTAAATGTGGTCCTTTAGCGGCCTGTAAAGGCGGAAATATCCTTTACCATAATGTTTCTTTGACCCTCTTTCCTGGTGATTTAGTCCTTCTCACAGGCCCCTCAGGGGCTGGAAAGACCACCCTGTTGCGACAGATTATTGGGCTTGATCCCTCTCCCACAACAAAGCGGTTCTTTGACGGCAGATATTATCGCTATCCTGAAGATATGCCAGAATTCAGGCGTCGTTGTCTACTTTTAGCCGCTAACGCCCCCATGATTTCCGGTACAATAGAAGAAAATTTAAAATTTCCCTTTTCGTTTGGTTGGGCTCAAGATAGCTTTAAGGTCTCCAGGGCTCAGAGCTTTTTGAGAGAATTGGGGCTCTCCCATCTAGATTTATCCCGCCCGGTAAGTGATCTTTCCCTGGGAGAGCGTCATCGTTTGGCCTTAGTGCGGGCCTTGCTTTGGGAACCCACGATATTATTGGCCGATGAACCTTTCACCGGACTCGATGAGGAAAACATAAAACGGGTCTGGCATCTGTTTGAACAACAGTTTAGACAGGGGAAAAAGGCGCTGCTTGTGGTTTCTCACCAAAGGCCCCCTGGTTTCTTTACCCGGCACTTATATTTAGAGGGTGGCACGTTAAAGGAGATGGTATCTTGAAGGCCTATATAGTCTTGACTCCTTTTGATCTGTTCCTTTCTTCGTTCCTAGTCCTTCTGGCCGGTTTTTTTTCGGTAGTTTTGCGTTTGGGAGTAGAAAAAAGGCTCTTGGTGGCGGCCCTGCGTACCGTAGTTCAACTATCCTTATTAGGGTTGGTTTTAGAGAAGGTCTTTGCCACCCACGCTCCCTTTTTGGTGATTTTTATCTTGGTCTTGATGACGGTGGTGGCTGGTCGGGAAGCGGTCTCTCGTACCAAATATCGTTATATAAACATGTTTTTGGATACGGTGTTTGTAATGGGGGTCACGGCTTTTGTTGTGGGAACCGTGGTGACTCAGGTGGTTCTTAAGGTAAAACCCTGGTATCAACCCCAATATGTTATACCTATCGTGGGTATGATCTTGGGTAATTCCCTAAACGGGCTCTCTTTGGCCCTTGATGCCTTTTTAGATTATCTGGTTACGCGTAAAGACGAAATAGAGCTTTATTTATCCTTTGGCGCCACCAGGTTTGAGGCCCTGCAGCTCCCTTTGCGCTATGCTGTGCGCCGGGGGCTTATTCCCATAATAAACGCCATGTCTATCGTGGGCGTGGTTTCGCTGCCGGGTATAATGACCGGGCAAATCTTGGCCGGAATTCCTCCTGCTCACGCGGTGGCCTACCAGATACTGATTATGTTTATGTTGGCCGGGGCCTATGCCTTGGGTACTGTCCTGGTAACCTTGTGTGCAGGGTGGAAACTACTAGACCAAGGCGTGCGCTTGGCCACGGAAAAAATTAAGACCTGAAGTAAAAATTTTAAAGTATTTCTCCCTAAGCCCCGAAGTTTTTGGGTGGGCGTGGAAAGATATGGGAGAGACATCATTGAAGGGAGCCCTCTTCAGCAAAGTGCCTTGGCCGCTTTGGGTGGTCTTCTTTGGGCTTGGGAGGGGGAAGAGCTCCTCTTTTGGTCATTGTTTCTTTTTTCTGTGGTCTGGGCCTTTAAAAAAAGGAATTTTTTGTTCCCCACCATCTTTTTTATAGCCTTTAGTTACGGAACTCTTCGCTTTGCCGATCCTCCAGTGCTTGACCAACTACCTTTGGGGAAGAGGGTGCGGTTTGAGGCCGTGGTGGTTAAGCCGCCCCTTAATTTCCAGGGCTATAGTCGGGTAGAAGTAGAGATAAGGGAATTTTTGAGGCCCAAACAAAAAGTAGGGTTAAGGGCCCGAATGTATGCTGCTTCTGATCTTTCTTTAAAGGTCGGGGACGTATTTGAGGCCTCGGGGGTATGGAAGCGTCCTCGCGGTTTCTGGACCCCTTTTGCGTACGATATCCAAAAGGCCTTGAAGGCCAGGGGCATCTACTTGGTGGGTTATATGTCCAGAAGGGGGCCTCCTAAGGTCACCCGTCAGGAAAAAGGTCTTTATATTCAACGTTTACGGGCCCATCTGTTTGGTTTTGCCCAGGGCCTTCACCCGCAGGCAAGGGCCCTTTTTGAGGCCTTGGTTCTAGGAGAGAAAGCGGCCTTTGCCCCCCAATGGCGTATTTTGTTTCGCGACTTGGGCCTGGCCCATCTTTTGGCCGTTTCTGGTCTTCACTTGGCTTTATTGGCCACCTTGGTCTTTTATTCCTTGCGTCTGTTCTTGAGGTTTTTCCCCTCTTTACTCCTGATTTATCCGGCTCCTACCTGGGGGCTTGGGGCCAGCGTGGTTATTGCTGGTCTTTACGTTTGTCTCTCTGGTCCTAGCCCGTCGGCCCTCAGGGCTTATGTGATGCTACTGGTCTTTGTTGTGGCTCATGTAGGACGCCGGGAGTCTCGAAGCCTTGATAACCTTTCTTTGGCGGTACTCTTAATATTATTTTTCTGGCCGCAGGCCGTAGGTGCTCTGTCCTTTCGGCTCTCTGTGTTGGCGGTAGGGGGATTAATCCTGGCCAGACGACTGGAACCCTTATTCCTGAAAAGTTCCCTTTGGTTAAAGCCTTTTAGGCTCTTTTATTATTCTTCGGCGGCCCTTTTATTTACAGCACCTGTTCTTTTGGTGACTTTCGGTTCCCTTGCTTTACTGGCTCCTTTAAACAATGTAGTGGCTATTCCCCTTTTTTCTTGTGGTATTCTGCCTCTAGAATTGCTGTCTGCTTTAGGGGCCTTTTTCTTCCCGGTGGGGGCCCAAAAGCTGGCCAATATGGCGCCCAAGTTGCTTCTCCCCCTGGAGTACCTTAAGGGAATCGTATTTAGCCCTCCGATACCGGTGGGCCTTTTCTTAGGGGCGAGCTTTCCGCTCCTGTTTGCCCTCTTTGATAGCAAAAGGCGCTGGTTTTGGTTTGTTTTGACCCTATTTTTAGAGATAGGTCTTTATATTCTGTATAAGCCCCTTTGTTTTGTTTCCCTTTTAGATGTTGGTCAGGGCAGTGCCGCGGTGGCCAAGCTGGGCCAAGAAGTCTTTCTCTTTGATGCCGGTCCCAAGAGGGGACGCTTCGATACAGGGGCCTTTGTGGTAGCTCCCTTTTTGCGTAAACTCGGTCTAACCCATATTTCTGTAGCGGTCATTTCTCATCCCCAGGCAGATCACGTGGGGGGACTTTGGGGATTATCTCATCAAGTACCTGTTGGAGAAGTTTGGACTTCTTCCTTTGAAAAAGAGGGGCTTTATTTGAGGCTTTTAAGAGATTTTTTCCCTGGGGTCAGGGCCATTTTGAGCCCGCAGGAGTTTCACCGAGGTCATTTTATACTTTCTCTCTGGCCGGGCAGGAGAGAAAGTCCCTTGTCCCAAGCAAACCGCGAGGCCCTGGTTGCGCGGTTGTGTCTAAAGGGTCTGTGTATACTCTTTCCCGGCGATATAGATGTCAGGAGAGAAAGACGTCTGCTGGCCACTAAGGTCTCCCTATCCTCACCCATTATTATTTTGCCTCATCATGGTTCAGCTAGTTCGAATTCTAGGACCTTTCTTAAGGCGGTAAACCCTATACTGGCTTTGTGTTCTGCCCGTTCGCGATATCATCCCAGTAAACTGGTCCTAAGGCGTCTCCAAGAATTACACATCCCCTTTTATTGTACCGACCGATACGGCACCCTCACTCTCCTGTTTAGAGGGGAAAAGGTCTTTTTCTGTACCGAAATTAAACGAAGGACCTATCCTTTACCGTGGAGGGCCCTTTGGCCTTTGGTCCCTGTGGGGTGTAGAGAAATTTATACATCTACTACACATTGAGCCACCCATAAACCGTCCTGTTGGGCTACCTTGAGCATGGTGTAGGTAGCTCCTTTTACTTCTACCCCTAATTCATGTTTAGTGGGATCTATCTTCTCTCCGCGTGCAAGTCCCTTTAGTCTATATCCCTGCAAAATTTGACACGAGAACGTGGCAAATACCAGGTTATACATCCCGGCTACGGCCAAGAGTTTGTTTAGCCAGTCTAAAAAGAGTTCCTCCAGATCTTCCCCTTGGGCTTCAATCTTTTCCTCCCTCTCTGGGGTTACCTCTTCTAGATTAGAAACCATAAGCGAAAAAAGGGCCTTAGCGGCGTTTATAAAGGCCTCTTCTAAGGTTTGACCCCAGCCCCTAATCCCTATGTCTGCTCCGTGCTCAAAGGTTTCGTATCCGCCTTGCATGAGGCCCTCCTTTTGGTTTTTACGGCATTGACGCCGGCCGTCTATCTACTACACTTGAATACATGCTTATATCTGAAATTACCATGACTCAATTTAGCCAAGGTCTTGAGCGCACACGTACTATTATTCTCCCCTTTGGTTCCATAGAAGAACATGGTCATCACTTACCCCTTGGTACAGATACTCTCCAGATGTTTTCCTTGGCCCTGGAAGCTTCCAAGGTATATCCCCTTTTTGTCTCTCCGCCTATCTATTATGGGTTGTGCCGTAGCACACGGCAACATCCAGGTACTATTACCCTTAGGGGAGAAACACTGAAGGCCTTGGCCCTAGATCTACTGTCGTCGTATTACCAGCAGGGGCTACGTCATTTTTTGATCCTTTCCGGGCATGCTGGTGGTACCCATATGGCCTACTTAACAGATGCTGGTGAGGAATTTATTTACCAATATAAGGAGGCCAAGGTAGCGGTGGCCTCTATCTTAGACCTGTTACGGCAAGCGGCTCTGGACATATTAGAAACCCCTGATGATTCCCATGCCGGTGAGTTTGAGACTTCCCTTATGTTGCACTTTTATCCCCATTTGGTCCAAGGAAGCAGTGCACGAGAATATCCTTCCTTTCCCCGCCCCATTTTGGTACGCAATAAACGGCGTTTCTGGCCGGGAGGGGTTTGGGGTGACCCTTCCAGGGCTTCGGCCGACAAAGGCCAGCGCTTTAAAGAACGTTTGGTCAAAGGGATGGTGTCTCTAGCCCAAAGGCTTGAAACTTTTGCGGAGGCAAGTGATGAAATATAAGTACGGAGTTTTGGTCTTGCTCGGACTTTTGATCTTGTTTTGGGGCCCTGAGGCCAGGGCCAAAAATACTCACGTACCGGACTTGAGTTTTTATACGGCTCAAGGGAAAAAACTCTCTTTTAAAGAGTTTAAAGGCAAGGTTTTAATCGTAAATTTCTTTGCTACCTATTGTGCCCCTTGTCAGGTAGAACTGATAGAATTAGAAGAGATTTATAAAAGATTTCACCCGCAAGGGTTAGAGATAATAAGTTTTATGGTAGACAGAGAGGGGGCCCTACTTTTACCCCATATTATTTCTTCACGAGGCATTACCTATTATGTGGCTGTGGCCGATGATAGTATTTTTGCCGCTTTTGGTTGGCCTGATATCTTACCCACCACGTTTTTAGTAGACCACAATGGTAATATTGTGCGCAAGATAGTAGGCTTTGCCGGGAGAAAGACCTTAGAGAGTGAGTTGCGACCGTTATTGAACGAAACAAAATCTTAGGGAGTCACCTTGATCAGGGGAGTTTTCTGCTCTGTAACTTTACCTATAATGGCGGCTTCGTATACCCCCTGTTGGAGGAGTTCTTCCCATAATTTTTCTGCCTTACTCTCTTCCACCGCGATTAAAAGGCCGCCAGAAGTTTGGGCATCGTAAAGGAGTTCTATTAAAGCCGGGTCTAGGCCGGGATCTATTTCCACTACTTGGGCACAAAATTTTTTGTTTTCTAGGTCTCCTGCGGGTATGAGCCCCAGCCGGACATATTCTAAGGCTTCGGGGATGATAGGGACCTTGTGTGCTTCTATATGTATACTTACCCGGCTGGCCCGGGCCATTTCCACGCTGTGTCCTAATAGGCCAAAACCCGTGATGTCGGTAGCGGCGTGAACACCAATTTTTTTCATGGCCTCACTGGCGGGCTTGTTTAAGGCAGCCATGATCTCGATGGCCTTTTTTTGGACGGCTTCGGAGGCCATAGCCCCTTTTACAGCCGTGGCAATGATCCCTGTGCCCAGGGGTTTGGTGAGAATTAAGCAATCCCCTGGTTGGGCCCCCTTGTTTTGGATTAGCTTTTCGGGGTGGACAAGTCCTACCACGGAGAGACCATACTTGATCTCTGTGTCTTCAAGGCTGTGCCCACCTACCAAAAGGGCTCCGGCCTCAAAGACCTTTTCGTAACCTCCCTGTAAAATCTTTTTGAGTACCGCACGGTCCATTTCTTTACGGGGAAAACACACGATATTTAAGGCCAGCAAGGGCTCAGCTCCCATAACGTAGATGTCTGAAAGGGCGTTGGCCGCGGCTATTTGGCCAAAATAGTAAGGGTCATCTACAATGGGGGTGAAAAAATCCAAGGTACAGACCAGGGCCTTGTTTTCGTCTATACGATATACGGCGGCATCCGCAGCCTCTTCAAAGCCGACTAAGAGGTTGGGATCTTCTATGCGGGGTAAATCCTTCAATATTTCAGCCAGCTCCGCTGGGGGAAGTTTGGCTGCTCACCCCGCTGCTTTTACCGTTTTGGTAAGCTTTATATCCATGATTTCCTAAAATTAAAATTTGTTTGGGCCTTGTCGATAAGGCATATATAGTTTAAACCTTGATTGAATTTTTTTAAAAATTAAAAAATAACCCTTAGATTTTCCAAGTGTGCTAATATTTTCGTTAAAAAGTTCTTTAAATTAAAAATATTTTTACCGCAATAAGTAGAAAAGATGAAAAATAACGTACACCTATCCCCCATTTCCACAAGAGAGACAAGGATTCTACAGGCAGTTAACCGTCTTTTTTCTTCCCAGTATCACTTACCCTTAACGGTGTTTCTCCAAGAAGTAGGTAAGATACTTCCTTTAGAAAGAGCTGCTGTTTATTCTAATCGGCTTGATTTTCGTTGGCAACTTGTGGCCTCCAAGGTAGCCAGTTGGAGCAAACAGCAAGAAAAGATTTATTTGCCCGATACCATTGAATACCAGGAGATATGGCCTGGACTAGAAACCAAGCTTTCTACTGGTCAAGAAGTATCTCTCTCGCAGGCCGAGATAGAAAGTTTGGGCTATTTTGAACAAACCAAACGATATGTATACGTCTTCCCCTTGTTAGAGGGGAAATGGTGGACAGGGGTGTTGTTGCTTGATTTTGGGACAGAAAAACCCAAAGAATTAGACTTATCCCTGGCCAAAGAGTTTGCTGATTCTCTATCCATAGCTATTAAGCGTCAAAAGCGAGAGTCAGAATATTTAGATACTACTAGGATATTTCAAGAACTTTTAAACAATATTCCTGATCTAGTAATCCTAGTAGATGCCAAGGGACATTGGTTGTTAGCTAATAAACGCGCTTTGAAGATTTTGGGTTTTAGGCGTCATGTATATCAGGGGCTTTCTTTCGAGGAGATCACTAAACTTCGGCCAGAATTTGCCCCTTTACTGGAGCGCTTAAGCCAGGTCTTTAAGAGAATAGAAAAGAGAGGAGAACCTCTTCAAGAGACTATCAAAATTACGGATAAAGAGAAAAAGGTTTGGTTTGATTTTCTCTTCATTCCCTTTAAGTGCGATGAAGAAAATAGAGTTCTTATCATAGGTCATGAGATAACATCCGTTAAATTGGCTCAAGAAAGACTTTTGTCTATATTAGAACACCTTCCCGCTATGGTGTATATAGTACATCCATCTTCTAAGCGTATTCTTTATCACAACTCTCTTTTTAAAGATTATTTTGGTGATCAGCTCTTGGGTAAGGCTCCTTGTCATCAACTGTTGTTTGGATATGATCATGTGTGTGGCTTTTGTCATATAGAAAAGAGTTCTAAAGATTTTAAAACTTCCTATGAAATTTACGATAATAAACATAAAACCTGGTTACGTATATATGAAGTGTATATACCTTGGTTAGATAAAGAGATAGTACGGTTGGGAATGATTCAAGATGTTACTAATGAAAAACAGCAAGAGGAAAGACTTATTCGTTCGCAGAAATTAGAGATATTAGGAAAACTTACCGGGAATATTGCTCATGAATTTAATAATATTTTAGCTATTATAAATGGATATGCAGATATTATTTTTTACCGGACAAATAAAGAAAAGACTAAGAATTATGTAGCTAAGATACAACAAGCCGTATCAACAGGAACAAACCTTATAAAGCAACTCCTTATGCTTTCTCGTAGCAGTGTATCCGAAAAGAAAATTGATGATTTAAATAAAGTGATTGATGAACAAGTAGAAGTATTAAAGAAAATCGTAGGGGAACAGATCAAAATAGAGGTTGATCTATGCCCCGACCCACTGCCGGTCAATATATCTTTTGAAGGCTTTCAGCATATTTTGACCAATCTGATTATAAACGCCCGCGATGCTATGCCCCCTGAAGGAGGGGTAATTACTATTAAAACAGAGCGTGTAGGCCGGGAAGAACAAGAAGGAGCCCTTTTGGAAATAAGGGATACAGGGCGAGGAATCCCTTCGGAGAGTCTTGCCCAAATCTTTGATCCCTTTTACACTACCAAAGCTCCTGGGGAGGGTGCTGGTCTTGGATTGACTATTATCCTGTCCTTGGTAAGAAAGGCAGGAGGTGATATACAGGTAGAGAGTCGTCTGGGAGAGGGAACAACCTTTAAAATATGGTTACCCTTTTATGCATCTGTTCCAGAGGGCAGGGCCAAAGATCGGCCTATCTCTGATATAGAGGGCCAAGAGGTGTCGTCGAAAAAGATTTTAATAGTAGAGGATGAGCCACATATTAGGGAGATGCTGGCTGAAATGTTAGAAGGCCAGGGCTTTGTGGTTAATGTGGCGGAAAACGGCGAGGAAGCCCTAAAATGGCTTAAAGACCACAACTATGAGGTAGATCTTGTGATTACCGACGTGGTCATGCCCAAAATGGACGGTGTGGAACTATACCGTTTGGTCCAAAAAGAGGCCCCTCACGTAAAAATACTTTTTATCTCAGGTTATGCCCATCACGTACTGGAAAAATATGGTTTTGAAGAAGGACATTTTCATATTTTAAAAAAGCCCTTTACCTTTAAGCAGCTTTTAGACGAGATAGACAAGGCCTTTAGCGGGCCTTCTTTTTCGTAACTACCAACTCGGTACGACTCACGTAAGCCCCCTTTTGGGGTTTACGTTGGGCGAGGGCATCGGAAAGACGTGAGAGGCGTTCTGTTTTTAGATGTTCTTGGGCCTTTTTTAGGAATCTTTGGGCTTCCTTTACTTTCCCGTCTAAAAGATAGTCGCGTGCGCGTTTCAAAACTGCTTTTTCCCTTTCTTGACGTCGTCCACAGGCGTCTTGAAAACCAAAAATAGAGGGTAATTTAAACACCTGTGTACTATTACATTTGGGACAAGGGGGCCACGGGTCATCTACCTTTTGCAGGCGCTCAAATATGTAACCGCATGTTTCACACCTGAACTCGTAGATAGGCATAAGGCCTCCTTGAAGGCTTTTTTGTCTACGGTCTAAACTAAGCTCTCTAAGATTTGCTTTAAAAATTCGCTTATTTTTTACTACTTGGCAAGCAGGTAATTTTTTAGGGGGCTTATCGGTAAGGATAAAGTTTTTGGTCTTTGCGGCCAATAGGGGCCAAAAATTTGGTATGCTATGACCGCAATTAAAAGAGACAAGGGGGGCTAAATGGCTCTTTTTTATGTGGCCCACGGCTGTCCTAATTGTGCGGGCGAAGAAGAGGATCAACGTTTGGTGCAAGGCCTGCCTTGTGCACGCTGTCTTCCTGAAGGAGAAGGCGAGGTGTGCAAGGTTTTAGCCCGTTTAGGGACTTTGAAGAATTTGGCCCCCTACTGTAGGGTCCAAGAATGCCTCCACCAGGCCGAAGGGCTTTTTAAGAAGGCCTTGGGCTTTTTACCTACCCCTTTACAACGTAGCTGGCTCAAACGCTTTTTCTTTCGGGAGTCCTTTGCCATTGTGGCCCCCACAGGAACAGGAAAGACCACTTTTGGGTTGATGGCTACCCTTTTAAACGAAGGAAGGGTCTTAATTTTGGTCCCTACCAAGCTCCTAGTGAGGCAATTAGAAGAGCGGCTTCAAGACCTTGTCTCTCGTGCTGGGCTTTCGCGCGAAATACTGGCCTATCAGGGGCGCAAGGAAGATAAAAAACTCTGGGAGGCCAAGACATTTGATATCCTTGTGGTTACCACGGCCTTTTTTTACAGACACCACCAAGAGTTGGCTTCTCTGGACTTTAAGCTTGTTTTTGTAGACGATATTGATTCTTTTCTCAAACGTTCTTCTCAGGTCGACCGTTTATTCCTCCTCCTAGGGTTTTCTCAAGAAGAGGTCCAGTTGGCTCTAAAACCCTCAAAGAAAGAGGAAGATTTTTGGCGTCTGGAGGAGATTCGCAAGCGGCACCAGGGCGAAAGGGTGCTCTTGCTTTCCTCGGCTACCCTTAAGCCGCGAACAAATCGCGTACTGTTGTTCCGATATTTATTGGGCTTTGAGGTCCACAGGGCGGTCTCCACCATGCGAAATGTGATAGATGCCACTACACCAGAATTGCCTTGGGATACCCTCTTAGAAGAGGCGGGGCGACTAATTGATGAGCTGGGGCCAGGGGGTTTGGTTTTTGTGTCTTCGGTCTACGGACGCGAAGCCGTAGAAACTACCACAGCCTATCTAAGATCACGCGGGTTAAGAGTGCTCAGTTATCTGGAGTGTACCCCCACAGAGCTCATGACAGAGATGGAAAAGGGGCAATTCCACGTGGCGGTGGGGTTAGCCCATTCCACTAATCCCTTGGTACGCGGCATAGACCTGCCCTTTATCTTACGTTATGCCCTATTCTTAGGGGTGCCGCGCCATGTTATCCCCGTACGTGTTTCCCTGGCTCCTGCCAAATTGAGCCAGATTTTGGCGGCCATCGTGCCCGTCTTGCCGGAAGAAGAGCGTCAGGAGGCCTTAATCCACCTGCAATATTTGAAACGTTATCTTAATTTGAGAGAAGAGGCCTTAGATCGTTACCCGCGCCTGAAGGACCGCTTAGAAAAAATAAGGACCTTTATAGAAGAAAAGTTTGCTGATCCCGAATTTCTACAACGGATAGAAGGTTCTAAAGACCTTGCCTTAGAGCATAATCCTCAGGGCCTATTTTTGGTCTTGGGCGATACTACCACCTACTTACAGGCCTCTGGAAGAGTCTCTAGGCTTACCATGTACGGCCTTCTCCCTGGGCTGTCCATTGTCCTTAACGATCATGCCAAGTCTTTGCATAGCTTAGAGAGACGCCTACGCTTTATGTTAGGAGAAGAATTTTCCTTTCGGTCTCTTCAAGAATTAGATATCAAGGCTATATCGCAGGAGTTAACCGCCGCGCGTAAGGGGCGGCAAGGGTTAGCTGAAAAGGAATTTTTCAAGACCTCCTTAGTGGTAGTTGAATCACCGCATAAGGCCAAGACCATTGCTTCTTTTTGGGGAAGGCCCACCAGTAGAAGAGTAGGGGACTGTGTGGTCTACGAGATCCCTGGGGAAGACCGTCTCTTGCTGGTAACGGCCTCTTTAGGCCATGTATTCAATCTATCGCGGCAGAAGGGTTTTTTTGGTGTATACGACACCCCCAAGGGGCTCATTCCCCTATTTGATACCATCAAAGTATGTGTGCCTACTGGTGAGCAGTTGGTGGATATCGAGGAGGTCCAACGGAGATGTCCGCAAGGCCCTGTGCGGGACAAACAGAGTCTCTTGGACGGTTTGCGAAGGTTAGCCTTTGAGACAGACGAAATCTTTATTGGGAGCGATCCTGATGCCGAAGGAGAAAAGATAGCTTATGATCTCTTGGTTTCTTTGCGTCCTTTTAATAGAAAGATAAGCCGTTTAGAATTTCACGAGGTGACTCCCAGGGCCTTTAAAGAGGCCTTAAGGGTGCCGCAAGATTTTAATCTGGATAGGGTAAAGGCCCAGTTGACCCGTCGGGTGGTAGATCGTTGGGTGGGGTTTGTCCTTTCACGGAGACTTTGGGCGGCTTTTGGACGACGGAGACTATCTGCGGGCCGGGTGCAAAGTCCGGTCTTGGGGTGGGTAATAGCCAGGGCCGAAGAAGCACGCCAAAAAAAGGCCCTCTTGACTTTTAAGTTGGGCAGTCAGACTTTTAGACTCCCTTTGGAAGAGGTGGCCCTGGCCCAAAAATTAAAAAATGAATGGGCGCGTCTGGCCTGGAAATACGTTTCCAGGCGCGAAGAAGAGCGTTTTCCGCTTCCTCCCTACACCACCGATACCATCCTTCAGGATGCCCACCGTATTTTGGGGCTTTCTACCAGGCAAACCATGAGTTTGCTCCAAGAGCTGTTTGAGTCTGGTCTTATCACTTATCACCGGACAGATTCGTCAAGGGTGTCGGAAGCTGGTCGGTATCAAGTGGCTAAGCCTTATATTGTAGAGCATTTTGGGGAAGATTTTTTTCAGCCCAGAGGTTGGGGGGAGGGGGGTGCCCACGAGGCCATAAGACCCACCAGACCTCGGTCCAGACAAGACCTAGAAGGACTGCTAGCCGCTGGATTGTTCTCCCTCACCAATGAACGCCAAGCTTTGCGGCTCTACGATTTGGTCTTTCGGCGTTTTATGGCCAGCCAAATGCGCCCCTGTCGAGTAGAGGTCTCCACGGTCCTTTTTAGTTTACCTTCCTATCACTGGCAAGAAGACCTAGTTACAAGGGTCTTAGAACACGGGTTTGATTTGCTTTGGACCACTTTTTCCGTGGTAAAGATAACCCCAGGAGATACCCCTCAAGAAGTTTCTCTGCGTCTGGTGCCTAAAGTAGAATTGTTTACCGAGGGGAGTCTCGTTCAGGAAATGAAAAATAAGGGTCTGGGTCGTCCTTCTACTTACGCCGAAATTGTTTCTACCCTGATTGAGCGGGGCTATGTGCGTGTGTTGAAGGGAGGGCGTCTCTATCCTACTAAATTGGGCCAAAAGGTATATGAGTATTTGCGCAAACACTTTCCTAAACAGGTAGATGAAGCACTTACTCGGGCCCTGGAGGAGGCCATGGACGAAATCGAGGCGGGAAAGCTTGATTACCAAGAAGTCCTTCGCCGTACCCACAGACAGATGCAGGCCATACTGGACACCCCTACTTAGAGGCCTTTTGGAGGAGCCTTTCTGCAGTCTCACAGATGAGACGAGCCATTTCTTCCAATTTTATGCGCCTGTTGCGGGCTTCTTTACGTATAAAGGCCATGGCCTCTCCTTCTTTCATGCCGTAAGCATCCATGAGAAAACCCTTGGCGCGGTCTAAATATTTGCGTCCGGCAAGTTTGGCCTTCAGGTCGGCCAGTTGCCCCTCCAGATGGTAGATTTCTTGGCCTATGGATTGGGCTACCTCAATGGCGGAAACGAGCTCGGTGATGGATACAGGCTTTAGTAGATAACCCACTACGCGTGCTTCTTTGGCCTGTCGTAAAAAATCAGGATCGGCATAGGCCGTCAAGAGGACAATAGGGGTAAATCTTTGGTTGTTTATGGCCTTTGCCGCTTGGAGCCCGTCTAGCAAGGGCATTTTTATGTCCATGAGGATTAGGTCTGGATGAGTAGTGAGGGCAAGTTCAATGGCTTCTTTGCCGTTTTGGGCGATCCCTACAAGATCGTAGCCTTGCTCCTTGAGGGCTTCTTGGAGGCCAGAGAGAAACATCTCGTCGTCTTCAGCGATAAGAATACGTAGACGGGGGGTTTTATGTGTAGGGTGGTTAGCCATCGTCCTAAAGGAACAAAATATGGCTGGGGGACTAGGATTCGAACCTAGACCGGCGGGTCCAGAGCCCGCTGTCCTGCCGATTAGACGATCCCCCAGCACTTTAGCAAAAGATACCTAATAGCTATAAGCTGTCAAGCCTTTACCTTATGGTTTGTTCCCTATGGGATTCGCCCCTGTTAGGCCAACCTCAGTAAGGTGCCTTTCTCTTTCGTTTCTAGTCAGACAATTTTGTCGGTGGGCCTACATAATTGTAATCGGGTCTTAAAATAAAAAAGGCCTACCCCCAAGGGTAGGCCTTTTTAGATCTAGCTCAAGACTTTAAGATCTACCTATGGATACGGTCTCTCAAACGATCACGCGTACGAAGCAAGTCTTTATCCTTATCGTGGAGTAAGAGACGATCACGATCTCTCAAAAGAGTGCGGTCGTAGGTACAGCTCTTGTCTTTTAAAAGGAGACGATCACGGGTTTGCAAACAATCTCCCCTCATGTTCATGGCCTTGCCGGCAAATACCGGAGTAGAAAAGAGGAAACCAGCTAAAAACACACCTACCATCCCTTTCTTCAATAATCCCTTCATAGACAACCTCCTTCTTTAGTAATGGTTTTACTGGCTTAAAAAGCAAACACTATGCCAAAAGAGGGGGAGGAGGCCCTTTTTAGGCCTGCAGGAGGATATTTTTATAGGCTTCGATTCCTTGACGAAGGAATTTTTCGTCAAGCACCCCGTGGGGAGAGACGGTCTTTAGGATCCTTTTGGGAATACGCAAACTTTCAAACGCAAAGCCCTCGCGCATTTTAAAGCGGTATTTACGACGCAGGATCTCCTGCCCCAGCTCCTTTAATTGATCAGGGGAGGTATCAAAACCTATAGCCCTTAAGGCCTGGGCAATGGGCTCGTATTTATAGATACTGCGGGCGAAGAAGCATACCACCAACGAGGAAAGGATCTGTCGGTAAGATTCTTCCTCAAAAAGAAGAGAGGCAAGCTTTTCCGGGCCCATCTGGGGTACGTCTAATTTTTGGTCGTAACTGTAGCCGGCGGAATCTAGATGACTGTGCCTGGCGCCGGTCAAAAAACCAAGGTGACATCCGTAGCCCGTATGGTACCCAGGCATTTCGTTTTTACCAAAGGCCAGGGCAAAGTCTAGGCCCCCGTAATGGCTAGCCACCGATTCTACTCCCTGGCTCATCTTTTTATAGAATTCGTTGGCAGGGTAGGCCATATGTCTTATCATTGCGCGGTAGACATCCACGTCTCCGAAAGAAGGGGCCAGGCCCAGGGTCTCTTTTTGGGTTATAAGCCCCTTTTCGTAGGCTTCGGTGGCCCAGGCCAGAACAACTCCTGCACTAATGGCGTCAAAGCCTAGATCATCCACCTGGGCCAAGATCTTTAATACGCCTTCTGCTTCGCCTACTCCGAGCATGGACCCCAAGGCGTAGATGAGTTCATAGTCGTAGGATATAAACGAAGTCTTGTAAAAGTAAGGCTCATCTTCGTACGGGGTCCTCAAGGCCGCTAAGTGGATACAGGCCACCGGGCAATGGCCACAGGCCAGACGCCGTCCCAGGAGTTTTTCCGCAAAGTATTCCCCAGAGATATAGGCAGCCTTTTCAAAACAAGATTCTTTTAGATTTCGGGTGGGGAGGCCCTTTTGGGCGTTTAATTTGAGCACGTTTACCGCGGTACCCAGGTCATGATATTTCTTTAGAGAATCGGTGTCTAAAATTTGCTTTAGCAAGTAGTCGTAACTTTGGCGATAGGCCTTTTTATCTCTTACAGGCAGACTCCTTTGTCCACTTATAATCAACGCCTTTAGTTTCTTGCTTCCAAATACTGCCCCCAGGCCCAGGCGACCAAAATGGCGATAGGTTTCCGTTACCACACAGGAAAAACTGGAGAGATTTTCTCCTGCCGGTCCTATGCGCAATATGCTTCTGGCCCCGGGCTTACCATGCCGTTCACGCAAAATACGACCTGTATCTCCTACCCCAAGGCCCCACAAGGCTCGCACGTCCATAAAAGCGACTTTTTCGGAAGAGATGCTTACCGCTACCGGGATGTCACTGGCCCCTTTGATGACCAGGGCCCCAAAGCCTGCCAAACGCAGGCTTATGGCGCTCCTACCGCCGGCGTGGCTTTCTCCCAAGTTGCCGGTATGGGGAGATTTGAAAAGGGCCACGCTTTTGGAAGCCATGGGGTAAAACCCATTCAATGGCCCTACCGTTAAGATGATAGGGGCCTGGGGGCTTAAGGGATCTACCCCGGCCGGACATTCTTCCTCCAAGAGTACAGCCCCAACCCCTACTCCTCCTAAATATTTTTCAAATAACTCCGGTCGAGATTCGGTCCAAAAACGCCTTTTAGACAAGTCGATATACAAAACATGTCTTAAGGGGTCGTGTTCTAGCATTCTTGGGCCTCCTTTTCCCAGGAGAGCACGCCGTGGGGACAATAAGACGCGCAGGTCCCACAATGGATACACACCACAGGTTTATTGTTTTCGTTGTCCCAGAAGATGGCCCCTAAAGGGCAGGCTTCTTGGCAAAAGCCACAGCCAATACACCGTTGTGGCAAGAAGATTATCCCTCCGCCCTTACGCGGTTTTAGGGCCTGTGTGGGGCACACAGAAGCACAAGAAGGGTCTTTACAACCCCGGCACACCACCACCGTAAGCCCTCGGGAAAGGCCTCCTCGAGAACGCGGGTATATAGCGGCCTGCATCACTCCTCCGAGGCCCAGACGCCTCTGACAGGCAAACATGCATAGCTGACAACCTACACAACGCTCTACGTCAACAACCTTAAGAAGGGCCATGTGAAACTCCTGAAATTTTTTGGGCTGGAGTTATGTTGAACAGAGAAGAAAATTCATTTTTCACCGCAGATTCTATCTCTTCTAGGGTGATGGGCTGGGTGCCCACCTTACCTACCACTATACCAGCGGCTATATTGGCCAAGGTAACTACCTGGGGTAGGGGGAGACCGGCGCTGAAAAAGGCGGTAAGGGTTGATATGACCGTGTCTCCGGCACCAGATACGTCATAGACTTCGCGGGCCTGCGCCGGAAATATTTGTTTGTACTGGGGGTGGTGTAAATAAATGCCTTTGGGCCCCATGGTTACCAACATAAAATCAAATTGATACTTAGCGCAAAGATGCGTACAAATGGAGGAGATATCTTGGTCATAAACCCCTTCAGCCCGGGCTACTTCGAAGAGTTCTTTGGTATTAGGTGTAATACAGGTGGCCCCTTGGTATCGTTTCCAATCCAGACCTTTGGGATCGACCATTACCGGTATTCCTTGGGCACGAGCCAGGCCTATTATTTCTTGACAGAGCACCTCTGAGCGTAAGAGACCCTTGGCGTAATCTGAGAGTATGACCCCATTTAATTTTTTATTTTCAAACAAATTTCTGATCCCTTGCAGAAAGAGGACTATTTTGTCTTGAGAAAGAGGGTGTCTTTGTTCAGTGTCTATGCGTAACAACTGTTGGGCTGAGGCAATAATACGGGTCTTTACGGTGGTAGGCCTGGTTTCATCAGGGAATAAGGCCTTGACCCCGATGTTTTGTCTTTGAGCCAGGGCCTTTAGGTCTTCTCCTTCGTTGTCTCTTCCCACCAGACCAGCCAATTCGACTTCAACCTTAAGCCCCTTGAGATTGGCCGCTACGTTGGCGGCTCCCCCTAGATTTTGGCTCACTTTTTGGAGGTCAAATACCGGCACCGGGGCCTCTGGAGAGATGCGCTCTACGTCTCCCCAGAAGTACCGATCAAGCATTACGTCGCCCACTACCAGAAAGTTCAAGTCTGCAAGATATTTTTCAAGCATGGCTTTCTGCTTCCGGGGACTTTTCGGCCACTTTCAGCCCGGCTAGTTCACGGATCTGTCGTTCTATGGTCTCGGCCAGTTCAGGCTTTTCACCTAAAAAGCGTCGTACGTTTTCACGCCCCTGGCCTAGGCGTTCGCCAGCGTAGGAATACCAGGCACCACTTTTCTCTACCACCCCTAATTTTACGCCCCAATCTAAGATTTCGGTAAGGCGTGATATCCCCTCCCCATAGTAGATGTCAAATTCGGCTTCTTTAAAAGGAGGGGCCATTTTGTTTTTCACCACCTTTACCCTTACCCTATTACCCACGGCTTCTCCGTCCTGTTTTATGGTTCCAATACGGCGGATGTCCAGACGCAGGCTAGAGTAAAATTTTAGGGCGTTTCCTCCAGGAGTGGTCTCCGGACTGCCGTAACCCATCATGCCTATTTTCATGCGAATCTGGTTGATAAAAATTACCGCCGTTTGGGTCTTGGCGATGGCCGCGGTTAATTTACGCATGGCTTGTGACATGAGTCGGGCTTGTAACCCAACCTGCATCTCTCCCATTTCGCCCTCGATCTCGGCCCGGGGCACCAGGGCCGCTACCGAGTCCACTACTATTATGTCTATCCCCCCGCTGCGTGCCAGCACTTCGGCAATCTCTAGGGCCTGTTCTCCGGTGTCCGGCTGAGAGACCAACAAGTCTTCCACATTTACTCCCAATTTGCGGGCGTAGTGTACGTCTAAGGCGTGTTCCGCATCGATAAAGGCGGCCACACCTCCTTCCTTTTGGGCCTCAGCAATGATGTGCAGGGCAAGAGTAGTCTTGCCCGAAGACTCCGGGCCAAAAATTTCGGTAATACGCCCCTTGGGGATGCCTCCGATACCGGTGGCCACGTCGAGTCCCAGGGATCCACTGGGTATCACCGGCACTTCTATTTTAGTGGCTTCTCCCAGGCGCATTACGGTGCCTTTGCCAAACTGGCGTTCTAACTGGGAAATGGCCGCTTCAATGGCCTTGTTTTTGTCTATTTTGGTCGCCATGAAACCTCCTCAAACACTCAAAGAGAGCTCTTAGGGTATTAAAATCAATATTAAACTTTAGCCAGACTTATATTCAAACTCAAGCCGTTTACCGTCTACGTCGTCTTTCTTTGCGTATCTTTTTCCACGATAATTCTTTTTTTCGGCCTTTAGTAAGCTTACGATACGGCATTTCTACGGGAGAAACAATAATTTCGGGTTCAGAAGGCTCCTTTTCCTTTTTTTCCTTTTTCGGCCGTTGGTAACGTTTTTTGAATTCTTCGTCTACCACGGGGCCGTGGAGGGAGATAGCAGGCAACCAGGAGGCAAGGTATATTTTTTCTAAATAACGTTGGAAAATAGCACCTTGTTCCTGGGCCTTTCGCGAGTTTACCGTTATTACCAGGGCCCCGCGCCGACGGGCTATCCGTTGAATCAATTCTTTGTCGGGGCTAAGAACTATAGTTTCAGCCACCAGCCCTTCGGAAGATACTCTTATCCAGGCCCGGGGGCGTACAGGAGTATACATCTGGGTGGGGATCTCTTCGGCCAGGGCATATTCTAACACGGCGGGGTCGATAAATTCCGGTTTGACCCTAATGAGCCCTTCGTTGTCTCGATACTCAAAGAGATCTGGTTTAAAGATGAGTAAAAAGTCACGCAATTGTTTGAGCCGGAGCCCTTTAGTCCCTTCTTCTTCGATTAAGGCCTTGTGGAGATCCTTCAAGCGTACATAACCATCTTTGTCTAAGACCAAGCCGAATTCGTCTGGTCGGCGTCCCAATACATAAAAGAGCAATTTCTCTAGCTTCTTCTGTTCTTTATTGGTCATGGTGATTCCTCCCAAAAAATTTTGAACATCTTTAAAAATATTTTTGAAGGAAATTTTGAAAAATTCGGCATTTAAAATCTTTACAAATTAAACCTAGTATTTAATGTAATCTTTAGACTTGTCGATTTAATCAGAAAGTGTTAAATACTACAGGTTCTAAAAAAGGCCAAAAACAGGTAACCCTAAAGGGTAGGTGAGAAACAATGAAAAAAAGGAAAAACTTGCAAGAAAAACTCCTTGAGGCCGGTAAAGATGGGGCCATCACCTATGAGACTTTAAATGACCTCCTACCAGAAGACTTTGGAGACCCCAAAAAGATCGAAGAGATCTTCGATTTTCTTTACAAGCATAACATAGAAGTGCTAGATGAAAAGCAACTTTTTCAAAAGGGTCATCCTGAGTGGCCAGAACGTTCTCCCGAGAGGAAGATAGAAGAGGTAGTGGGGGCCACGGGTGAAGAGGAAGAAGCAGCGCCTGTAGTAGAATCAGAGGAAGTCACCAGTGCCTATCTCCGAGAAATGGGGAAATATGCCCTCCTTACCCCAGAGAGGGAGGAGAAGCTTTCTAAGATAATTAGGGGCGGTTTTCGTTTTATTATAGACTCCATTATGGAACATCCTTCCCGAGTGCCTGAAATGGAGGCCTTAAGGGAGCAGATACGTCTTTGGAAGAAACGTGATCCAGGTCTTAAGCCCAAAAAGAGCCATTTGAATTACATGTTGCGCGAGGTGCGCAAGATTTACAAAAAATATCCCGAAGATCAATCTATCTTTGAACTGCTCCAGCAAATCGAGCTCCGTGCCCTAGAAGTAGAAAAGGCCAAAGACGAAATGGTAAAGGCCAATCTACGCTTGGTGGTCTCTATCGCTAAGCGTTATATGGGGCAGGGCCTATCGCTGGCCGATCTTATTCAGGAAGGCAACCTGGGCCTTATGCGTGCTGTTTTTCGCTTTGACTACAGCAAGGGAAACAAGTTTTCTACCTACGCTTCCTGGTGGATAAGGCAGGCAATTACCCGTGCTATCCTAGATAAGACTAGGACTATTCGACTCCCGGTACACTTTTTGGAGTTGCGCAGTCAATTCTTCAAGGCCTTTTACGAATTGGTCAAGGAGCTTGGGCGTGAGCCGACTCCAGCGGAGATTTCTGAACGTACAGGTATCCCCAGGGACAAAGTGTTGGCTATATTTGAGGCTTCAAGAGAACCAGTGTCGCTTGAATTGCCCATAGGCGATGAAGACAGCACTTTGGGAGACTTTATCGAAAACAAGGAGAGCCCCTCGCCTTTTGAGCAGGTAAAAGATCGCGACTTGTCTGAGAAGGTGCGCAATCTCTTGTCTACCCTTTCTCCTCGTGAGGAAAAGATCATTAGGTTGCGCTTTGGTATAGGGGAAGATAGTGAATATACCCTGGAAGAGATCGGAAAGCGTTTTGGGGTCTCGCGCGAGCGTATCCGCCAGATCGAAAAAAAGGCCTTGTCCAGGCTACGCCAGATAACTAAAAAGGAACACTACAAATATTATTCTGATTAAAGCTACCCATGGTGCCCCCTCGTTTAGAGGGGGCATCGCATATTAGAGATGAGCAAAAAGAAAAGGCCCATAGTTAACTATCAAGCCAGGTCTAGGTCAAAGAGAAGATCAAGGATTACGCTGACACGTTTTAGACTTTTTGCCCTATGCCTAGGGTTGCTGTTTGTTGTATGTTTGGGACTGCATCTCTATTTTTCTTGGGAGCGAGGTCGCCTTTTGCAGGTTAAACAAAAACTCCTCTTGACTAACGCCACCCTTTCGGAAAAGATAACTCGCCTAAAGACAGATCCAAAGGCTTATGAAGAGGTCGCCCGTCAAAAATATGGGTTGATAAAACCCGACGAGCGCCTCATTATCTTAGAATAGTAATCATAGGCCGCAATTTTCCGTTATTTTAAAATAGGATAATACCCTTTAATAAGGAGGAGGGAATGGCTTATTCTACTACTGATTTTCGCCGGGGTCTCAAGATTGAGTGGGACGGTAAACCTTACGAAGTCCTTGAATATCAACATTCAAAAGTGGCCAAAGGGCAGGCCACCGTGCGTACACGCTTACGGGATTTGATTACCGGGCGGGTAATAGAAGTAAATTTCCGTTCTGGAGAAAAATTCGAAAGACCCGATTTGGAAGAGAAGGAAATGCAGTATTTGTATGCGGAAGGTGATCGTTATGTCTTTATGGATATGGAAGATTACGACCAAGTCTATTTAGACAAAGACCAGTTGGGAGAGGCCTGGAAGTATCTTCAAGAAAATATCACGGTAAAGGTGCTTTACTATAAAGGGCGTCCTATTGGGGTAGATTTACCCATTACGGTGGCCTTAAAAGTAGTGGAAACCGAGCCCGGAGTTCGGGGAGATACGGTTTCGGGGGGTTCCAAACCGGCCAAACTCGAGACCGGTGCCGTAATCAAAGTGCCCCTTTTTATTAACGAGGGTGACGTAATAAAAGTTGACACCCGCACAGGTTCTTATGTGGAAAGGGCGGAATGATGTTGACGCTAAAGAAACTCCAGCAGTTTAAAGAATATATCGAAAGTGGGGCCTTTTTTGAGGATTTTGACCAACGTCCGGCGGATGGACAGGCCGAAATGCTTGATATGCTGGAAGTGCTTTTTGAGACCTGTGAGATAGCTGATCAAAAGCTTTCCGAACATTTTTACCGGCGTTGGCAGGGTGGGGGCGAGGAGTAATGCCTTATTTTATACGGGCCAAGACCTACTACCGCTATGCCGAGCAACAGCTAAGGGCAGCAGAAGATGCCTTGGACCAGGGAGATCTTGCAGGGGCGTGTCAAAGGGCCAAGGAGGCCGTGGAGAAGGCCCTGAGGGCCTTGTGGAGTATAGTGGAATTTGAGGCCCCTGAACAAAAACCTTCGGTAGAAGAGATCCTTTCTCAAATTGAGCGCGCTGTAGAACCTACTATGGCCCGTGAATTGCGCCGAGCGTGGCGAAAAATCGAGGACCTATCTTCTAAGGGGTTAGATCAAGACAAAGTCAAAGAAGTGATAGCTCAGGCCCGTTTTGTGGTAAGAAATACCCGCGAGATATTAGAACCCTTGATAGGTCCGCCTGAGTCGCCGAAGAAAAGGCCCTTTTTACTCTGATCAACCCTTTGAAGGACACAGATGGGCCACTACACAGTGTTTACATTGGGGGTTTCGTGAACGGCATATTTTGCGTCCGTGGGCCTGAAATACATAAGGCACAGTAGCCCAATCTTCTCGAGGTAATAGGGCCATAAGGTCCTGTTCGATCTTGTTAGGGTCTTTTTCTTTGGTAAAACCTAGGCGTTGGGCAAGCCTTCGCACGTGGGTGTCTACAGGGATCCCCTCAACGATGCCGTAAGCATTAGCCAAGACAATATTGGCTGTTTTCCGGGCGACCCCAGGTAGGCAGAGTAAGTCATCCATATTCCGGGGTACTTCTCCGTTGAAACGTTCTTGAATTATCTTGGCGGCCTCTTTTATATAGCGGGCCTTTTGTTGATAAAAACCCGTAGGTTTGATGTCTTCGGCCAGTTCTTCTAGATCGGCCTCGGCATAGTCTTGGGGGGTTTTATATTTTTGAAAGAGTTTAGATGTTACTTGATTGACACGTTCGTCTGTGCACTGGGCAGAAAGGATAGTGGCTACTAAAAGTTCCAAGGGGTTAGAAAAATTTAGGGCAATGCGGGCCTTAGGATAGGTCTCTTTGAGGATACAGGTAATTTCTAGTAACCGCTTTTTCTCGTTTGCAGAGACTTCTGGGGGGTGATATATCTTTCGGGCCACGCTTGCCTCCTACAAAAACTCACGGGTACCCTGTTGAATAATTTGGACCAAATGTTCCACCATTTCCTGAGAATCTAAGGTTTCCGACGACCAACTTTTCAGAGGGGCCAAGGCCTCGGGAAAGGAACGTTCCGCCACAGGCAAGGCCTTATCTTTAACCAGCCGGCTACAAAGGGTAGGCCTTAGTTCTTCGGCCAAGGTAAAAAACAGCATCAAACGCCTAAAGATATTACGGTCGTAAGAATCAAGTTCTTTTCCCACCTCAAGACAGTCTTTTCCCGCTAAAGTTAAGTGTTTAAGCCTTTCCAGCAGAGGAATGCGTATTTGAGACTGGACCATTTCATCTAAGCGGGTGTATTCCCAGGCTATCTCTGTATATTCGTGAAAAGAAAAGTCTTTAAGGAGCAAGCTTTCCCGAAACCATTCGGAAAACTTGGTCTTTAAATAGTCTACCAGGGTCAAAAAATCTAATTGGGCCCGTTGGAATTTTAATTCTTCAATATTTAGGCCGCTTAGGTGTGCTATTTGTCCTAGGTTAAATGTGCCAGTATAAATATGTAGGAGGGCCGCCAAATAGTGATAATTGGGAAAGATAATGCGTTTGCCCATAATGGTGGCTCTGGGTGGGCGATGGTGATAGCGGTCTAAGGCTTCTATAACCCATTTGGCCCCTAGGAACATTTTAGACATGAGACAAAAATATCATACCTTTGATTCTAGCCCAAGGGTCGCCAAGGCAAAACTATTATTGGTAGCCCTGCTTTATTTTGCCGAAGGCCTTCCTTTTGGTTTTTTATACGTGACCCTGCCGGTATACTTGCGCTTTTCCGGGATAGATTTGGTTTCCATTGGGTTGTTGTCTTTGACAGGGTTGGCCTGGAGCCTTAAGCCTTTGTGGGCCCCTTTATTGGATCGTTACGGTTCTAAACCCCAATGGGTTACCATGTCTTTATTAACTTTGGCCCTTTTATCCCTTCTTCTGGGACAAGTATCTCCCGCTGGAGGGCCTTATCTGGCTCTGGTCTTTGGGCTTGCCTTTACGTCGGCCACCTTAGACATTGCGGTGGATGGTTATACCATTGAAATCCTTGAACCTCACGAAGTGGGGGTGGGAAACGGTGTAAGGGTGTCTGCCTACAGGGTGGCCTTAATAGTAGCTGGTGGGGCCTTGGTGGCCCTTAGTCAGGTGTGGGGCTTCCACGCTATCTTTGTGTTGATTGCGGGGGCCTTTATTACCCTGAATATCGTTTTGTTCTTTTGGCCCAAACCCTTGGTCAAGCCGGTCAAACAGGACTCCCTAAGCTTGGTCAAGCAATATCTGTTGCCTCTAAAAGATCTTTTAGGGCGGCCCTACATATGGGCGGTAGTGCCTTTTGTTTTGCTCTTCAAGGTGGGGGACGCCATGATGGGCTCCATGATTTACCCCTTTTGGGTAGATAAAGGCTTTAGTCGGGCCGAAATAGGGCTTATTTCAGGGACCTTGGGCACCATGGCCAGCATAGGCGGGGCCCTTCTTGGGGGGTGGGTTACAGATTTGATGGGTCTGGGCCGGGCCCTTTGGTCTCTTGGGGCTACCCAGGCTTTGTCAAATCTAGGTTATGCCTATGCAGCCTTACCTAATAGTCCACGTCTTTCGGTATACGGGGCCTCATTAATCGAGAGCTTTACCGGTGGTTTAGGAACAGCGGCCTTTTTGGCCTTTCTCATGCGCCTTTGTCGACGTGATCTCAGTGCCAGTCAATACGCCTTACTGGCCACCCTTTTTAGTTTGAGTCGTTCTGTGGCTGGTGCGTTGGGGGGTTGGGGAGCGGCCCACTTTGGTTATGCTGCGTTTTTCTTCTACACTTTTATTGCTTCTCTTCCGGCCTTTGGGCTCATTCCTTACGTCCTAAAGGCTTTGGCCTTATGGGAAGAAAAAAGGCCGTAATATTTTGGGTCTTTAACGTTGCCTTATGTCCTACTCTAGTGTTAAATAGCGCGCAAATACACACGCCCATTTTCTATGGGTGGTAGGGTGTCCTTATGTTTAAGGATAGCCACCTATAGGGGCGGAGGAAAAACCCAAAGGAGGTCGCAAGTTATGGGCAGACTCACTATGAAACAACTCTTGGAAGCTGGTGTCCATTTTGGACATCAGACGCGTAGGTGGAACCCCAAAATGAAACCTTTTATTTTTGGGGAACGTAACGGCATCCACATCATTGATCTTCAGCAGACCGTAAAGCTCTTCGATGTGGCCTACGACTTTATTGTGGATACCGTGGCCAACGGAGGAAAAGTACTCTTTGTAGGTACCAAACGGCAGGCTCAGGACACCATTGTCGAAGAAGCTAGACGCTGCGGCATGTATTTTGTGAATCACCGCTGGCTTGGAGGTACACTTACCAATTTTCGTACCATTCGCCAAAGTATTGATAAGCTCAAAAAATTGGAAGAATGGTTTGAGGACGGCACCATTGAGCGTTTTCCCAAAAAAGAGCGCTTAAAGCTGGAGCGCCTGCGTCAAAAATTAGAACGTAACTTGGGAGGTATAAAAGATATGGAAGACCTCCCGCAGGCTATTTATATAGTAGATCCCAAAAAAGAACATATTGCGGTGCTTGAGGCTCGTAAATTGGGTATCCCTATCGTAGCTATAGTGGATACCAATTGTGATCCAGACCTTATTGACTACATTATCCCAGGGAATGACGATGCTATAAGGGCCATAAAGTTGCTTACCAGTAAGATTGCTGATGCCTGTTTAGAAGGAAAGGCCCTTTGGGAAGAAAAGCTCCAGGCAGAAACGGACAAGGCCGTTGAAGAGGAGATGATCGAAGCGGCTCAAGAGGCCGAACAGGCTTCCGAAGGAGTAGAGGAAGAGACTTTGGCCTCCGAAGCTACGGAGGAAAAAGACGCAGAAATTCAGGCTGAAGAGGCCCAGGCTTAAAATAAAGCACTTTAGGGTTATAGGAGGTAGTTATGGCTGAAATTACCATGGAGATGATCAAAAAGCTGCGTGAGCGGACGGCAGCTGGTTTTATGGATTGTAAAAAGGCCTTACAGGAGGCCGGTGGAGACATGGAAAAGGCCGTAGATCTCCTTCGTCAGAAGGGTCTGGCCATTGCCGCCAAGAGGGCTGGTAAGGCTACCACCGAGGGAGTAATTGCCTGTTATATCCATGCCAATAATAAGTTAGGGGCTATGGTAGAGGTCAATTGCGAGACCGATTTTGTGGCCCGTACCGAAGAGTTTCAGAAATTTGCCCACGATATAGCCATGCATATTGTGGCGGCCAATCCGATTTGTGTCACTAGAGAAGACGTGCCCGAAGAGGTACTGGCCAAAGAAAAAGAGATTTATGCGGCTCAGGCCCGGGAGAGTGGCAAGCCGGAACACATTATCGAGAAGATAGTAGAAGGTAAGCTGGAGAAGTTTTATAAAGAGGCGGTCTTAATGGAGCAACCCTTTGTAAAGAACCCCGATTTGACTATTCAGGATCTATTAAACGAATTGATGTCTAAGACCGGCGAGCGTATCCAGATACGTCGCTTTGTACGATATCAGGTGGGAGAGGAGCTGTAGATGCAGGAAGAGCCCCGCTACCGACGCATATTATTAAAATTGAGTGGTGAGGCCCTAATGGGTACAGCCTCCTTTGGTATTAACCCAGAGATAATGTTTGCCCTGGCCAAGGAGATAGGGCGGGTTCATGAGCTTGGGGTTCAAATAGGCATTGTTATTGGAGGAGGAAATATCTTTCGTGGGGTAG
>JALSKZ010000035.1 GCA_026988575.1 Thermodesulfobacteriales bacterium
GATCAGTGTTGCAAGCACAACCGCAAGGGATCCGTTCCTATTTTTCGTTTCGAAAAATGGGAACGGATCCTGAAACGGGCCTTGAGAAAAGGTGTTTTGCAAAGGTCTCTTTTACATTTTTTTAAAGTTCTAAGGCCTTTACCGAAAGGACGTGGGGAAGAGAGGCCACTTTATGGACCAGATCATCTGTGGCCTCCGCATCCAAACTCAAAAGGATAATATTACACTTTTGGGCTGGTTCTTGTCCCACATACATGCGTGAGATATTTACCCCTTCTTCACCAATGGCCATACCTATACTGCCTATTACCCCTGGACGATCCTCATTCATTATAAAAAGCATGTGCCCCTCAGGGACGGCATCTAGTCTAAAATCATCTATTTGGACAATCCGGGGTTCTTTTTTACCAAATATGGTCCCGGCGACCACCATTTCTCCCTTGGCGTATTTAACCTTAACCCGAATAAGATTTAGAAAATCTTCGGTTTCACTGGTAGTAGATTCTGTGACTTTAATCCCCCGTTCTTTGGCCCTTATAGGGGCATTTACGTAGTTTACATCTTCTTGCAACGCAGGGGTAAGCATTCCCTTAAGTAGGGCCACACTTATAGGCTTGGTATCCAAGGCGGCCACATCTCCCTGGTATTCGATATGCACCTCCTGAATAGGTCCTTCCACCAGTTGGGCCTGTAAGGCCCCAAGCTTTTCCCCCAAGATCAAAAAGGGCTTTAAAAGGGGCATTTGTTCAGCAGACACCGAAGGTACGTTTACGGCATTGCGCACCACTCCTTTTAAGAGGTAGTCCACTACTTGGGAGGCAATGGTCAGGGCCACATTTTTTTGGGCCTCTATGGTAGAGGCCCCAAGGTGGGGGGTACAAATTACATTATCTAATTGGAGCAGAGGGTATCCTTGTGGGGGTGGCTCTTGTTCAAATACATCCAAAGCAGCCCCGGCCACTTTCCCAGACTTTAAAGCCTCGTAAAGATCTGCCTCGTTGACTATCCCCCCCCGCGCACAATGGATAAACATGACCCCTTCTTTCATCTTGTCAAAGACTTCTTTATTTATAAAACCACGCGTCTCTTTGGTAAGAGGAACATGCACAGTGATAAAATCAGCCTGCGGGAGGAGTTCCTCAAGAGACATGACCTCAATGCCCATTCTGGCTGCCTGATCGGGATTTACATATGGATCATAGGCAATAACCCTCATTTTAAGCCCCTTGGCCCGGTCCGCCACCACGCTGCCGATACGGCCAAGGCCAATAATACCCAAAGTCTTACCGGTAATCTCGCGGCCCATAAACTTCTTTTTCTCCCATTTACCGGCCTTCATAGAAGCGGTGGCCTGAGGGATGTTGCGAGCCAAAGAAAGCATCATCGAAATGGTATGTTCGGCCGCTGATATGGTGTTTCCGCCGGGACAGTTCATGACTACTATGCCACGCTGGTTTGCCGCCGGTATATCTACGTTATCCAGACCAGTGCCAGCCCGGGCAATGAGCTTGAGTTTTTTAGCAGCCTCTATTACCTCGGCGGTCACTTTGGTGGCACTACGTATAATGATGGCCTCTACGTCTCTTATGGCCTCAAGTAACTCCTCTTTAGACATACCCGGGCGTTCTAGCACCTCAAGCCCGGCTTTCTTTAGAATTTCTATACCATCAGGAGCAATGGGATCACTGACCAAAACCTTCATCAATTTATACCTCCTGCAAAAAATATTTCTGGGCCGCGGCCACCCCTGCTCCTAGAGGCAGCTTATAACCCAGTTCACTCAAGGCCATTTCTAATGTAGAAAGGGCCAAAACGACATCCAACGGACTTTGATAACCCAAATGGGCTATACGGACCACCTTACCTTTTAGCTTGGCTTGCCCCCCAGCCATGGTCACGTGATATTTCTCACGCATAAGTTTCATTAACTGTAAACCATCAACCCCCTCGGGTACTTTCACAATAGTAAGGGCTTCACAAGGGGCTTGGGAAAAAAGCTCAAGCCCCAGAGCTTCTATTCCCGCTCTACAGGCCCCAGAAAGTCTTGCGTAGTGGGCAAAAAGTGTCTCTAAGCCCACCTCGCGTAAGCGTTTCAGAATGGCAGAAAGCCCAAAAAGTAAGGAAACAGCCGGGGTATAAGCCGTAGTAGAACGCCCCAAGGCCTTTTTTTCTTTACGTAAATCAAAATAATAACGCGGCAACTTGGCCTCTTCTACCCGTTTCCAAGCCCTATCTGAAAGGGCTACAAAAGACAACCCCGGAGGCAAGGCCAAACTCTTTTGCGAACCAGCTACCATTACGTCAATTCCCAGTTCGTCCATGGGCAACGGATACACCCCCAGGGCGGAAATGGCATCTACCACTAAAAGAGTCTCTGTATGGCGGGTTAGAGCGGCAATTTCTGCTACAGGGTGTTTCACCCCGGTGGAGGTCTCGTGGGCCTGCATTAAAAGCCCCTTGGCCTTGGGATGGGTCGTTAGAACCTCTTTTACAACCTCAACTTGTACGGGAAGCCCCCACTGCACGTCAATATAAACGGGCTCCAAACCATAGGTTTCGGCCAACTCACCCCAACGCTCACCAAATTTACCTCCTCTAACCACTATCACCTTATCACCAGGAGAAAAGAGATTCACTACACAGGCCTCCATGGCCCCCGTACCCGAAGAGGCAAAAAAGAAGACGTCATTGCGAGTCTGAAATAGATACTTGAGGTCTGCCCTGATCGTTTCCAGTACAGCTGAAAATTCCGGTAAACGATGGTGAATAACCGGTTGGGCCATGGCTAATAACGCCTTAGGGGGGACAGGAACAGGTCCTGGAGCTAACAAATATTTCTTGTCTAAAAGATCCATAAAGGCCTCCCAAAGATTTTTATGGCCAGATATTGCCCTAAAAGGCCTAAATATTCAAGACAACAAACCCAAAGATCTTTTAATCTGTTCAAAAATTGTAGTTATAAGATAACAAAACGATAACAATACAAGATTAGCCGTGAGGGAAAAATATGGTAGCGTATAAAGGGAGTGTAAAAATACAGGAGGTGAAAAATGAAAAAGTCACTGTTCGCTTGGGTGCTTGGAGTACTCTTTTTGGCCACCAATGGTTGGGCCTGCCCTTCGGTAGACAAGATCTCTAAAGAATTTAGAACTATTTTTATAGGGGGCGTAGTAAAAGTAGTCAAGGTTCAGCCTTCCCCTGTACCGGGTATCTGTGAAGTCATCGTGGAAGCTCAAGGACGCAAACGTCTTACCTACGTAGACCAGACTGGACGTTACCTTATTGTAGGAAGACTCATCGACATCCTGACCAAAAAAGATCTCACCCAAGAAAGATTGGCCGAACTACTGCGTTTAAACAAAAAGCAACTCCAAAAACTTGACACCCTAGTGGCCTTTAGTAGGGGTAAAGGGCCTGTAGTATACCTCGTTACGGATCCTGATTGCCCCCATTGTAAACGGGCCGAGAGAAACCTGCTCCCTTTGGTAAAAGAGGGAAAAATTACCCTTAAGGTAATTTTGATGCCTCTGGAGCGCCTTCATCCCCAGGCCAAACAAAAAGCCGTGGGGATTATTTGCGACAAAAAAGGACTTGAGGACCTTATAAAGGGTTATAAAGGGTCTCAGTGTGCGGAAGGGCAAAAAAAGGTAGAAGCTACCGTAAAGACTTTACTCTCTCTAGGCATTCGGGCCACCCCGACTTATATTTTTAGTGACGGTCGGGTCATATCGGGGGTGTTACCCGCCGAAAAAGTCTTATCCTTGGTGAGGGGTAAAAAATGAATACTGTTTTAGGACTTACCGAGGAAGAAAAGCTCCTTTTGCTTTATATTGCCCGGGAAAGTATCGCTAGTGCCTTGGAAGGCAGGCCCATGAGGCTTCCTACCTCAATTCCCGAAAATTTAAAGGCCCCGTGTGGGGCCTTTGTAACCCTACACAAACAGGGTACCCTAAGGGGGTGTATAGGTACCTTTGAGGCAGATCAACCCCTTTACCTAACGGTAGCAGAAATGGCTCGTTCAGCCGCCTTTAATGACCCCCGTTTCCCTCCCTTAGAGACCCACGAATTGCCCGAAATTGACATAGAAATATCGGTGCTTTCTCCCATGCGGCCAGCCCGCCCCGAAGAGATTGAAGTGGGACGTCACGGGATCTATATTGTCCGGGGCTACACCGAGGCGTATTATTGCCCCAGGTCGCCGTAGAATACGGGTGGGATCGAGAAACTTTTTTGGACCACACTTGCCTTAAGGCGGGGCTACCTCCAGGGTGCTGGCAAGATCCCGATACCCAAATTTATATCTTCACCTCGGAAGTCTTTGGCGAAAAAGAATTAGGGCTCTGGCCGACAAGACAGAGCTAAAAAGGTCTTGACAAGACCCAAAAAAGTTTTTATATCAGCGCCGCACTAAGACTAAACCTTTGGTTTAAAGATTTTAATCTCGAGGCCAGTGTCTACTCCTGGCCTTATTTTTATGGACGATATGTTAAAAATAGGTGAAAAATTGCGTAAATTGCGGGTGGCAAACGATCTAACCCAAGAAGAACTGGCCCACAGGGCCGGCCTAACAAAGGGCTATATTTCGCAATTGGAGAGGGATCTTACGTATCCCTCCATTATAACCTTAAAGGACATCTTAGATGTATTAGGAACAGACTTGGCCAGCTTTTTTAAAGAAGACGGCCGCGAAAGAGTGGTCTTCCGTAAGGAAGACCGGCAAAAAATAGAGGGGCGCGGGGTTGAATTCCTCGTCCCGGGCTCAGGCCGAAGAGTTATGGAACCGGTGTTGGTCAGCTTAGAGCCCGGAGAGAAAACGCCTCCTGATGCGCCCCACGAAGGCGAGGAATTCGGTTTTGTGCTCAAAGGCACTATTAAGCTCTGGTTGGAAACAGAAGAACAGAAGTTGCGTAAGGGAGAATGTTTCTATTTTCGGGCCAACAGGCGCCATTGGGTAGAAAACGTGGGGCGCACCATGGCCCAGATTCTGTGGGTGGTATCTCCACCTACATTCTAAAACTAAAGGAGGGACGGCCATGGAAAAGATCGAATACGGGTTCGGACAGCATCTGATTCTGGATGGGTATGGGTGTAACAGGGAAAAGTTAATGAATATTGACTTTATTTACGACTTCCTGAGTAACTACCCGGCGGAAATCGAAATGACTAAAATCATGCCGCCGTATGTATTTAAATATCATGCTCCTGTGCCTGAAGATTGGGGCATCTCGGGGTTTGTAATCATTGCCGAGAGCCACATAAGCATCCATACTTTTCCCGAAAAACTTTACATGAGTTTGGATCTTTTTTCCTGCAAACCGTTTGACGTAGATAAGGCCATCCGCGACATTACCCAGATCTTCGAAGTCAAAAAGAGCGAGATAAAACTCCTAGACCGTGGCCACGAGTTCCCTCGCTCTATTCGTACGGTGGAACGTTTCATCAGGGCCGAACGTAACCAGTTAACCATTTAAAAAATGGGGGGTACATCCCCCCTCCCTCTTTTCCATGGGTAAGTTTACTTTTTTAGGCCTTGAAGAAGATCCCCAAAGGGCTAAGGTGGTCTTTATTCCGGCCCCTTACGAGGCCACTACGTCTTACAAGTCTGGCACCAAAGAAGGCCCGCACCGGCTGATAGAAGCTAGCCGCTACTTAGAATTTTATGACGAAGAGACGCAGACCGAAGTATATCGCCTGGCACCCTTTCTCACCTTATCGGAGCCCGAATTACCTGTAGAGCCTGAAAAGGCGTTAAAAACCCTGGAAAAGATGGTAGAACCCGTTCTCAAAAAGGGGTTATTTCCTGTCCTATTAGGCGGCGAACATACGGTAACCCTTGCCCTCCTTAGACCCCTGTTAAAAAGGCACCCCAATCTTTGCCTATTGCAGATTGATGCCCATGCCGATCTGCGCAACGAATATCAGGCCTGTTCTTTTAGTCACGCCTGTGTAATGCGACGGGCCTTGGAGCTTGGTCTCTGTGATATCTTTCCCGTAGGGATTAGGGCCCTCTCTTTAGAAGAGGCCCAATTTATAAAAGAAAAGGGGCTGCGCGTCTACGCGGCCCCAGAAGTCATCAAAGCCCCTGAGGCCGTGGCCCAAGATATCCTGACTCGTCTGGGTAACCGTCCGTTATACATTACTATAGACCTGGACGGTCTAGACCCGTCCGAGGTGCCTGGCGTAGGAACTCCAGAACCAGGAGGCCTTAGGTGGTATGACCTGTTGCAGATCTTGAAACTCATCTCTAAGAGAGCCTCCATAGTGGGCTTTGACGTGGTGGAACTGAGACCGTTGCCCCACGATCACCGCTCTGAATTTCTTGCCGCTCGTCTGGTATATAAATTTCTCTCGTATATTTTTTGCAGATATGATATGAGCCCCCTATGCCGCCTCTAATTAGTATAAGAAATGTATCTTTTGCCTACGACGGTGAACTGGTCCTGGAAGACGTCTCTTTAGACATAAATCAAGGAGATTTTCTGGCTATCTTAGGCCCTAACGGCTCGGGCAAATCTACCCTTTTGCGCCTTATCTTAGGGCTCTTAAAGCCCCAAAAAGGCCATATATATCTCTTTGGACAGGACCAAAGCCGCTTTAAAGAGTGGTGGCGCCTGGGATATGTCCCCCAACGAGCTACCTATCATGTAGATCCGGTCTTTCCGATCTCGGTAAAGGAAGTGGTCCAAATGGGTAGGCTGGCCCGCAAACGTTTCCCGCGTTTTTTCAATAAACAGGATGAAGAAGCCGTAATATTTGCCCTAAAAAAGGTAGAGATGCTCGGTTACCTACACCGTAAGATATCGCAACTTTCTGGAGGCCAACAACAAAGGGTCTTTATTGCCCGTGCTATTGTTTGTGAACCAGAGGTTTTGCTCCTAGACGAGCCCACTACTGGCATAGATGCCGCCAGCCAGGAACGATTTTACGATATGCTTTTAGAATTTAATAAAACAGGCCTGACCATAGTAATCGTTACCCACGATATAGGTATCGTAAATAAACATGTTCGACAGGTTGCTTGCCTGAATAGAAAACTAGTTTACCATGGTACCCATGAAGAATTTTGTTCCTCACCCAAGTTGGCCGAATATATTGGTGACCATCACCTTGTAATTCATAGACATTAGCCATGCTACTGGAATTATTTAGTTACCCATTTTTTCAGCGTGCTTTTTTAGCAGGTATACTCCTTGCCTGCTCGGCAGCTCTTTTGGGTCTATTTCTCATATTACGTAAAGATGCAATGTTAGGACACGGATTAACCCATACCGCCTTTGCCGGCGTGGCAATAGCTCTTTTCTTTCACATCAGTCCATTTCCTGTAGCCCTAGTAGTATCTTCATTAGCCGCTTTTATCATCCTCAAAGTAAGAGAAAAGGCTGGCCTTTACGGGGATACAGCTGTAGCTATTCTCTCCAGCATTGGTATTGCCATAGGGATTATTTTGGCCTCTTTAGGCAAAAACTTTAATGTAAATTTGCTTAGCTTCTTGTTTGGAAATATTTTAGCTGTAAGTAATTTAGAATTATATTCCTCGCTTATACTTTCTTTTTTAGTCATACTAACTCTAATTTTCTTCTATCACGAGTTAATTTTTGTAACATTTGACGAAGAAAGTGCCCGAGCCAGCGGACTTCCTGTAGCACAATTAGACGCTATACTTGCGTTATTAACTGCGATTACCGTAGTAATAGGTATGAAAGTTGTTGGTCTCCTTTTGATATCTGCTTTATTAGTTTTACCTGGGGCGTCTGCTCTTCAGATATGCTCCACTTTTTTTCATACTACTTTATTGGCATTGTTTTTAGCTCTTTTAAGTGTATGTGGAGGTCTTATCCTCGCCGGATTCCTTAACCTTCCTGCTTCAGGAGCCATCATATTATTAGGGGGGTTCTTATTCGCCCTCTGTTTTATAATTAGACGTATCCCTTGTATATTAAATCTGTGGTAGGGTGAAAAACATAAAAAGGAAAAAAAGGCCGGTATAGATCGTAGGCTTGCTTAAAGAAGCTTAAAGTATTGACTTTAGACGTCATTTTGAAAATAATTTGACGATTAGTATAGAGTCCTTTGGGTGCCCCATGGAGGGAGAATCGGGAAGTCCGGTGGAAGTCCGGCGCTGGCCCGCAACCGTAACCGGGGACGAAAGCCGCTAACTCGTTATGGCGTGTGGTAAGTGGCGCTTTCGCCATAATGGGTGACAGGCCACTGGGGCGGGAGGCCAAATGGTCGAAAGCCCTGGGAAGGCGTGGCGAGTAGGATGATCCGGAAGCCGGGAGACCGGCCCAAAGGGTTGTATCTGTAGGGTTTCGAGGCTTAAGGCCCTACATGGGAGAAATCTTTCCTCCTGGCCTCCTCGAAAGCCCTCCCTACTTTAAAGGGGAAACTTGGGTGGTTAAATTTAAAAAATTCTTCAATTTTGATCTACGTTGTTTTTAAGGAGGCTTTATGCCCAAAGTTACCTTTTTGCCGGCCAATATCACGGTAGAAATCCCCGAAGGCGAAACAGTAATCAGGGCCGCCATGAAGGCGGGCTTACACATCAATGCCTCATGTGGCGGTGCAGGTGTATGTGGGAAGTGCAAGGTATTCGTAGAACAAGGAGAGATAAGGGGTGAGGCCTTACCAGAAGGGGGCTACAAGGCCTGCACCTTGATTCCCTTAAGGGACGTGGTCATCCGTATCCCGGTAGAAAGCGAGGTAGACCGTCGGGCCCTGTTACGTCCTGGCAGAAAAGTGGCCCAGGCTTGGCTTGAGGCCCGGGCCGTGGCCCAAGTATCTGCAGATCCCCTTTTAAAAAAGCTCTATCTGCAGTTAGAACCACCGAGTCTGGAAAACAATGTACCGGATCTCACCCGCCTTGAAACCGCCCTAAAAAAGGAACTAGACACCGAAGAGCTTGAGGTAAACTGGCAAGTATTGCATACGTTACCCTACGCCTTACGGAAAGAGGGCTTTAAAATAACCACTACCATCTTGGACCGGAAACCTATAAAAATTCAGCATGTAGAACCAGGAGACAAACGGCAACGACACTATGCGGTGGCCGTAGACGTAGGCACAACTACGGTATGTGCCGAATTAATAGACCTGAACACCGAAAGAAGTTTAGGAAACACTTCGGACTACAACCCCCAGATCAGTTACGGAGAAGACGTCATTAGCCGCATTGAGTTTGCCCGCCGGGGTGAGGGATTAAAAATACTGCACCAGAAGATTATCGAATGTATAAGCAAACTCACCCAGGAGCTGTGTGAAAAGTATAAAGTCTTACCCGAAGAAATCAGCCATTTTTCGGTGGCGGGCAATACGGTAATGACTCACTTCCTCTTGGGCTTAGAGCCTCGTTTCCTCCGGGAAACCCCTTATGTACCCGTGGCCGCACATTTTCCCCTCATACCTGCCCGAGACTTAGGCCTACCTGGAGGCCCACACACCTTGGTTTGTCTGGCCCCGTGTGTGGCCAGCTACGTAGGGGGAGACATCGTGGCGGGAGTGGTAGCCACAGGGATGGCCCAAGAAACGCCCTTAACCCTCTTTATCGATATAGGTACCAACGGCGAAATTGTGGTAGGCAACCAAGACTTTTTGGCCTGTGCCGCCTGTTCGGCAGGACCAGCCTTTGAAGGCGGCGGCATAAAACATGGTATGCGGGCCACCACGGGCGCTATAGAGGCCGTAAGCATAAATCCCCATACCTTAGAGCCCATGATCTTGACCATTGGCAACCGTAAACCGAAAGGTATATGCGGTTCAGGAATCATCGCCCTTTTGGCCAACCTCTTTGTCGAGGGCATCATCGACCAAGCGGGAAAATATCGACGAGACCTTAAGCATCCGAGGCTAAGAGAAGGACGTGATGGCTGGGAATACGTATTGGTATGGGCCAACGAATCAGCCACTGGTGAAGACATTGTCTTTACCGAAGCCGACATCGATAATCTTATCCGAGCCAAGGGGGCTATGTTCTCAGGCTACCAAACCCTCCTTGAATCTGTAGGCTTAGAGATAGGTATGCTAGAACGTATTATCTTGGCGGGAAATTTCGGTAGTTTTCTTGATCTAGAACAGGCCATCATCATTGGTCTCCTGCCGGATTTACCCCGGGAAAGGTTCTTTTTCATCGGGAACAGCTCTCTGCTGGGAGCCCGCTTAGGGGCCCTGTCCAAGAAGGCCCTGAAAGAAATGGAACACATCTCGCAAATGATGACCCATTTCGAACTTTCCGCACACCCTGGTTACATGGATTATTATGTCTCGGCCCTGTTTTTACCCCATACCAACATTGATCTCTTCCCTTCGGTCAAAAGAATCCTGGGTACCAGTCAAGCTAATTGACAAGGAGGCTTCCGGTTGTTATTCAATTTTAGGGTGCCGAAGTGGCGGAATTGGTAGACGCGCTAGATTCAGGATCTAGTGGGCGCTAAGCCCGTCGGGGTTCGAGTCCCCGCTTCGGCACCAAAGAGGCAAAAACCTTACCGAGATCTACCTGGCGCCTAAATGCCTAAAATCCCCGAAAAATTTTCTCTTGATGCTTACTGGTACGAGTTACCCCCAAAGCTCATCGCCCAATATCCGCCCCTGAAACGTACCGAAAGCCGCCTTTTGGTCCTTTATCGACAAGACGGGCGTCTAATTCATCACGCTAAATTTTCAGACATTGAAACATATTTTCGTCCAGGAGACATTTTGGTGGCCAACGATAGCCGGGTCTTCCCTGCCCGCCTGCAGGGTAAGAAGGAAACCGGGGGGAAAGTCGAAATATTACTCTTGCAAATGCCCCGTCCGCAACAACCAGTCCCGGCCCTGTTTAGGGGCAAACGCCCCAGGCCCGGTCTTAGGATATATTTTGGCCCAGACCTGGAGGGAAAAATAGTAGAGGTAGAAGGAGGGGGCAAAGTTCACATATATTTAGAGGCCCAAGGAGACCTTCGACAAACCATAGAGCAAAGGGGCCATATTCCCCTACCGCCTTACATAAAACGCCCCGATGAAATAGAAGACCGCTTTCGTTACCAAACGGTATACGCCCGCAAACCCGGCTCAGTGGCTGCACCCACCGCGGGCTTTCACTTTACCCCTTCTTTACTAGAAAGGCTCAGACAAAAAGGGGTATATTTTTTTACTATTACCCTGCACGTGGGCTACGGTACCTTTGCCCCGATAAAAACCAATGATATTCGCAAACACCGCATCCATGAAGAATATGTAGAAATATCCCCGGAAACGGCCGCTAGCATAAATAAATTACGAAAAGAGGGGAGCCGTTTATTCGCCGTGGGCACAACCACGGTAAGGGCCCTTGAATTTTCGGCCCTCAAGACAGGGCAAGTGGAGTCCCTGCAAACATGGTGTAATCTATACATCTACCCGGGGTTCTGTTTTCAAGTAGTAGATCATATGATCACCAATTTTCATCTGCCAGGGTCTAGTCTATTGGTATTGGTCTCTGCTTTTGCCGGGAAAGAAAAGATTTTGGCCGCTTACCGAGAAGCTATCGAAAAAAAATATCGTTTTTTCTCTTACGGAGACGCCATGTTAATCCTCTAAAAAAAGATATTAGTTAGACCTCAAGGTGTTTAGCATCTCTTGAAACAGGGTTTCGTCTTCTTCGGTAGGAGGAGCACCTGTGACTTCTTTCATAAAGCCTCTAAAGAGCAAGTCTTCTTCTTGCCCTTGGATCTTCTCCCCCAGACTTGCCCCCTTTACGCCTTGAAAATAAGGCTGTTCTAAAGAAACCAAATAAGGAAAAACCTCTTTGAGACGCCTAAAGGCTTCAAAAATAGGCTCTTTATCCAAGAGCACCACTTTAACTAGGGCCTCTTTCCTAGGAGCCAGGAGCAGTTCGTGGAAATTACCTTCTAACACCAAGAGCTCACGGGGAGGAGACAAGGGGATAAACTCAATATTGACCCCCCCTTTGGCGTCGATTTCCACCAGACTTATTCCCTTTTCGGTCCCGGCTTCGCGAAAAGAATAGGCCATGGGGGCCCCTGGGTAGTGGATACGACCTTCTATGGTCTGGAAACGATGCAAATGCCCTAGGGCCGAGAAGCTATAAGCCTTAAAAAGTTCAGGTGGTAAAAGGTCTGCTCCTCCTACGAGGAGCATCTCCGAAGGAGAGTCTTTTCCCCCTTGTACAAAGGCATGGGTACAAAGCACCGAACGCCTGTCAGGGGGGGTGGGCAAAAGCCTAGCCCACAAATCAATCAGCGTGGCTTCAGGGGGCTCTTTAAAGAGAGAGCGCAACACCCCATAACTAAGGTAGGGGAAGGCGTAAAAATGGACCTTTCCGTGGCGATCTTCAAAAATGAGGTGCTTACCCAGGGGAGCAGTAACAACGTACAACCCTTGCCTTTCAAAGAGTCGACCACCGAAACACAGACGTTCAGGACTATCATGATTCCCGGGGATAACGACTACTTTTAGACCCAACTCCACAACCAGACAAGAAAGTACTTCATCGAGCAAAGCCACCGCCTCGGCAGGGGGTACCGGTCGGTCGAAGATATCTCCGGCGATTAAAACTACATCGGGGCGCACCTGACGCGCTACATCTATAATTTGGGTCAAAATCTGGGCCTGATCTTCGGTAAGGTGCACCCCGTGAAATATACGGCCCAGATGCCAATCGGCGGTGTGTAAGATGAGCATGCTTCTTAATAATTTTTAGATAGTAATGCCTGCCTTTTCGGCATCTTTTAAGAAACGCTCAAGCCCCGCCTCTGTTAAGGGGTGACGATACATCTGCTTGATAACTTTGTAGGGGATAGTGGCAATATCTGCCCCTAAGGAGGCACAACGGCGTACATGATCTACGTGTCTGATGCTGGCCGCGATAATTTCCGTATCGAAACCATATATTTCGTATATGTTGACTATTTCTTCTAAGACAGCCAGACCATCATAAGCGATATCATCGACGCGGCCGATAAAAGGTGACACATAAGTAGCCCCCACCTTGGCCGCCAACATGGCCTGTAGAGGAGAAAAGACCAAAGTGACGTTGGTCTTCACCCCTGCCCCTTCTTTATGTAACTCAAAAATGGCCCTCAGGCCGGCTTCGGTACAAGGGATCTTTACCACTACATTTTCGCCGAGCTTGGCCAGCTCTTTGGCCTCCCTCTTCATGCCCTCTAAATCCGTAGCTACCACTTCCACCGAAACAGGCTTGTCAGGCACTTCCTTTAAGATTTCAGAGATGGCCTCTTTCCACGGCTTACCTGTCTTAGAAACTAAAGTAGGGTTGGTAGTAACACCATCTAGAATACCCAATTCTTTAACTTCCTTGATCTCTTCGAGTACCGCCGTATCTACAAAAATTTTCATTTTTTACCCCCCTTTACGTACTGACTCAAAATAGCACCAAAGCCTCAAAATGATCAAGACAGGATCCTTATTAAGGATTTTTTGCGGCAATAGGTGTGGTAAGACATACCATCTCAAGCTCCGGTAGGGAAGAGAAGAATTTCAGACCAGAGGACTCTACTCTTTTTTCCTGGAAAGGATATAGCCCTCTTAAGCACAGGACACTTTGAACACTGTTATGGCGAGCGTCCCTTTTGGTCAAGCGAGCACCTTTTTGGTCATTACAGGAGCACAAGCGACCGAAGCAATCTCGTGAGATCGCCACGGTGGGTAAAACCGCGATCACAGGACGAATCAGCACCTTTTTAGGATACCAGACGTACACGAAGCAAGATAACCAGCTCGACCTTGTTATAATTTTTTACCCGGTGAGTGAATAAACGTCCCAACCCAGGCAAACTGGATAATACCGGTATCCCCTGGACGTTAGAGGTCTCCCGATTGAGGATAAGCCCTCCAATGACCACCAAAGAATTATTGCGTACCCTGATAACCGTACTGGTCTCCCGCAGGTTTATTTGAGGCAAAGTTACCGCATAATTATCGCCAAACTGTTTTTCTTGCAAAGAGATAACATTACTGGTAATGGGAATAAGATGAAGCGTAATAGAATTATCGTTATCGATATAAGGAGTTACGCCAAATAAGAGCCCATCAAAAACAGCACTAGTTTGCACATTTGTCTCTACAGTAGTAAGATTATCTGAAGAGGTAAATTGTTTTTGAATCTCTTTAATATAAGCAATAGAGCGACCAACACTAATCATAGCTGGTTGAGCATGAATGACACGTAATCGCGGATTAGAGATAATACGTACATGACCAAATGTCTCTAGGGCATTAATAATAACATCAAAGTAAGGAGAGCCGGTTAGTTGCAAAACAAAACTTTGTTGCCCATTCCAAAAAAAATTCGACTGGGCAGATAGATTTAGATTGTCTTTCAAATTATTATTAAAAAGTAGATGCCAATTAATACCCATCTGATGTTCTTTAGATAGCTCGACTTCAATAATTTTAGCCTCAATCAATACTTGGCGGGCATAACGTCTTTTTAAATTGGTAATAAACTGAGAAATTTCCCGTACATTACGCACATAATCTCGGACAAATAGCGTACCTGTATAAGGATTCAACGTATATGTACCACGCTTTGACAAAAGAGACTTAATATTTAACTCGAGAGATTTATAAATATCCGTTACATTATTTTTACTTTTACCTTTTAATTCAAAATTACCTTTTAGAGGATTCACTATCTCTGATGCATAACCAGACATAGAAGAAGCTGTTGAACCAACACTGTTTACCATATTTCCACCGAGAACATCTCCTCCCAAATCAAAACTAGAGGTACGTAAAGTAGTCAAAAAACCAAGGTCATAAATACGTTGTTCGTATGCATCAACAAAAAGAATACCATTCTTTATTTTAAAAGAAATACCTAAAATTTCGGATATCGCCGCAAGAATTTGTCTAACCGTAAGATTGTGAAAAGACAAAGTGAGATAAGACTTATCTGGAGAAACAACATCATTAACATCCTTGGAAATTATAAGATTCAAATTTAATTGGTCAGCAATAAATTTTAAAATAGTTTTATAATTTTCGTGGGCAAAGACAAAAGAAGAGATCTTTTTATCTAAAATTGAAGCATAATTATTAGAAGATTTAGAAGACAAAATTTGCTTCGATTTTTGAAGAGATAAAGTATTTTTTGTCTCATCTTGATATGTATACATTGAAAAATGTTTGGAAAGCTTCTTTTTTTGATGGATAGATAATTCATTGATCTTCTGAGATCTTGATTTATGATCAACAGGTGTAAGATTAATACCTACATTGTTTTTAGGAGCACAAGATACAATAAAAAATAACAAATACCCAGAAAATAAAAATTTAATAATAGAATTCTTGACCCACATTAAGCTTCACCTTCTTTCTATTTGGTAAAATAAGAAACACCTGACTACCAACTATATCGGAAACGACAACATCTCCTATTTTTTCTCCAACAAAAACTTCTTTTCCATTAACAATGCAAACCCTATTATTACCAATATTAAGAATAGCTGTAACAACGATTTTTTTTAATCTAACATCTTTAGCTGTTATCTGATTTACCTCGTGACCAAGAAAAGGATTCCAAGATAAATTTTTAAAAGAAAAATCTAATTTGGTAGGTCTAATTTTTACAGGAAAATTAAGCTCTAAAAGACGTTCGTATTTAGAAGTATTGATAGTTGAAAAATTTGGCTTGGGAGAAAAATAGAAATATTTTACAAAAAAATAACAAATAACTAAAACCGAAAAAACAAAGGGAAACCAGATTAAAATTAATAAAAAGTGCCTATCTTTCATTTTTTTCCTTAAGAGTTATAAATTTTATGCCTCTAATTTCTGCATAAGGCACACAATTTTCTTCTGAAATTAATTTTTCTAGACAAGTATGTAATCTAAAATCACGAAGAATAAAAAAGCCAGGATTATTATAAACGGATGACAAAGACGATATAAGATCTTCAAAAGGGAAAATACTTAATTTATTATCAATATTTACTGCAACAAAATTGGCATTTAAATAAGGGCGATAGCGATCTAATTCAGAAAGAATTCTTTTAATTTGTAAAACTTTCCTATCCTGAGAAACAAGATAATTTCTATATTTTTGGACGCTCGTAAAACGCCAGTACGAGTTAAACACTAAATAACTACTAACACTCAAAAGAATTGAGCTTAAAACTACCAAAAAAAATTCTCTTTTATAGATTTTATAAATCAAAGATAAATTCATAATTATCCCTAAAATAGATCTTATTCATCAGACCACGAATTACCATCCCAAGAGACTATACCATTTAAATTAATATCAACATTACGTAGATATATATAACTACGTTCTGTCCCTTGACAACTATTTTCAAAAACAGACTCGTTAGGACTTAAAAAGATGTAAGAATATTGGTAACCATATACATGACCATTATGACATAAATAACCATTAGTAAGATGAATTTTTAGACGTGAAAGCTGATTATCACACACTTTAGAATATACTTCTCCTAGAGATAATTCCGAAACGAGGTCGTCATAAATATTCGAAGGAGAAACGCTCTGACTAAAAAACGGAGAGCCATCTACATTTTCGCCATCTAAAAGAAGACCATCCCCATCTTTATCTCCAAAACCAGCACTTATTAACACTCCTACTACAGCATATTGTTTTGTACCATCTTTCACTTGTACCTGAGGAGTTAAAGAAGGGGCATGGACACAAAATCCCCTAATATCAGGAAATTTAGTGAAATTATTATCAACGAAATAATAAATTTTATGATGATAGGCATCTGTATATCGGGCATTAATTTCCTTATACGGGAGATAACAGTGAGGCCAGACACAAGAACAATTTCCAGACGCATCTCTATCTTCTAAACCATCTCCGTCACTATCAGGACAAGGAAAATGACCACTTTGAAGCACAAAACCAATAATAGCATCTTTATCTGATTGCAAAATAAAACGTGATTGACCAAGTTTGTGGGACTTAAAAACACCAGATAAAAGGCTAATCCCTACAGACATTAAGACCCCCATAATAATCAGGACTAGAGCCAATTCTATAAAGGTAAAGCCTCTAACATTCGTCGTGGACATAGCCTTAATCCTTAATTTTTCCAATTATAGCCGTCCCAATAAACCACTCCGTCACGATCACCATTCCAATCTATGTTACGGAGATAATCGTAATCTTTTATGAGGCTACCTGCCCCGGCTCCCCCCATTCAGCAGCCTCCAGAAGAATAACCACAGTAGTGTTCTTGAATTACGTCTCCCGGAGCGATAAAGATAACACCATCAGAGGAATCATGAGTTTTACCATGATAACAAAGATAATCGTTTGTGATAACTACTTTGATACGCCGCAAATTGGGCTCACAAACTTCAGAAATTAAAGTTTGTTTATAAAGCTCTCTAACTATATCGTCATAATTTGAGGACTCTTTAACACTGGACATAACGAAATTGGTTCCTTCACTATTTAAGCCATCTAGCTTTTTTCCGTCATGATCGGCATCAGTCAGGCCTGCACTTATTAGAACAGCGACAACATTATAACTATGATTACCATCAGTAACCGTGATACTGGGCGTAAGATAAGGAGCATGAACACAAAAGCCTCTTAAGGAAGTAAAAGAAGTAAAGTTATTGTCAACTTGGTAGTAAAGCCGATAACGATAAGCATCAAGTGCAGAAACTCCAAGAGTAACATCGGGCAAATAACAGTTAGGCCACGTACAAAGACAACTCCCCCCAGAACCATCTGCTTGACCATCATCATCAGCATCAGGGCAAGGTAAATAACCATTACTCATTAGAAAACCAACAAGACTATCCCTAGCATTATCCAAAATAATTTCCGTCTTATGATATTTATCATTTTTTATAAAC